>JALUWE010000048.1 GCA_027019845.1 Anaerolineales bacterium
TGGGGATAGGGAGTGGGATAGGGATAGGGAGTGCATCCTGAGCGGAGGGCGGCGCAGCCGCTCGTAGTCGAAGGATGGGGAGTGGGGATAGGGAGTGGGATAGGGATAGGGATAGGGGCAGTGTATTCCGTGTTCCCCGTGCTTTAGTGTTCGGACCTGCGACCTGCCTCCCCGAAAAGCCGAACCCTGATAAAATACCAGTATCCAGTATCCAGTATCCAGTATCCAGTATCCAGTATTCAGTGTTCAGTATTCAGTCAGGAGAACTTTATGCGCGTTGCACTCTACCTTCAAGATGCCCACGATTTACGTGATGGGCTGGATTACGTCAAATACGCGGAAGAAAAAGGCTTCGAGGCCGTATGGCAGGCCGAATCGCGGCTGGTGCGGGATGCCATCGTGCCTATGGCAGCCTACGCGGCAGTGACAGACAAAATTAAGGTCGGCTCCGGCGTGATCAACAACTGGACCCGCAATATCGGCTTGCTGGCCTCCACTTTTCTGACCCTCGACGATCTGGCCCCCGACCGGATCATCTGCGGGCTGGGCGCGTGGTGGGACCCGCTGGCACGCAACGTCGGCATCCATCGCCGTAAGCCGCTCACCGCCATGCGAGAGACCGTCACCGTATTGCGCCGCCTGCTCAACATGGAGCGGGTCACTTTCCACGGCGAGTTCGTTCACGTGGACGGTATCGAGCTGGACGTGGTGCATGGCCGCCGCGAGCCGCGCAATGTGCCGATCATGATCGGTGCCACCGGCCCCAAGATGATGGAGCTGACCGGCGAGATCGCGGACGGCGCAGTGCTCAATTACTGCGTGCCGCCCGAATACAACGACCACGCCCTCGAACAGCTCGAAAGAGGCGCACGCAAGGCCGGGCGCACCCTGGACGACATCGACCGCCCCCAACTGGTGGTCTGCTCCGTGGACCACGACCACGACAAAGCCATCGACACCACCCGCGAGCTGCTTACGCAATACCTGGCACAGCAGCCCCACATTGCCAAAGCCTCCGGCGTTTCGCAGGAGGTGGTGGCCGAAATCCAGTCCATTCTGGGCTGGCCTGCCACCCACGAGCAGATTCAGACCGCCAAACACCTGGTGCCCGAAGACCTGATCCACCGCATCACCGCCTCCGGCACCCCGGATGAAGCGCGTGCCAAAGTGCAGGAGTACATCGACCACGGCGCCACCTGCCCGATTCTGTACCCCGTTGGGGGGGATGTAAAGTTGTTGGTGGACACGTTTGCGCAGGTATGAAAATTGGAGTAGCACATGACGACGCTGACAGACATCCGCGTCAAAAGCATTGTTTCCGAAATTGTGGAGAAATTTTTGCCACAAAAAATCGTGCTGTTCGGTTCATTTGCAAAAGGCGAACCAACCAAAGATAGCGATGTGGACTTACTGGTCATCATGCCCACGAAAGAACGGCCTCTGCGAAAAGCGGCTGAAATTGCCGCTGCTATCGAGCATCCCCTGCCCATTGACGTGATCGTGCGCACACCTGAAGAAGTCGCCGCCCGTTTGAAACAGGGCGATACTTTTTTGAGTGAAATCATCGAAAAAGGCGTTGTTGTCCATGAAATGTGAAACCAGGGAGTGGGTGCAAAAAGCAGAGGGGGATTATCAGGTGGCGAAACGTGAAATCCGGGCAGAAAACGCGGTTTACGATGCAGTGTGTTTCCACGCGCAACAATGTGTCGAAAAGTATCTCAAGGCCTGGTTGGTCGAAAACAGCCGTTCTTTTCCCCGCACGCATGACCTGGTCGTCTTGTTCGATTTGTGTAAAAATGAAGTTTCGGAATTGACTCCGCACCGCGCCTCATTGGCCTTCCTGACAACGTTTGCCATCGCTTTTCGATATCCAGGTGAACAAGCGACGGAAGATGACGCGCGAGAAGCTGTCCAAACGATGGAAACCCTTCGCGCTTTGATACGCTGGCGTTTGGGTGTGCCCATCGAGCCACACGAATAGAAACTGGAGAACCATGATCCTCGAATACCATCGCCCCAACACTCTGGAACAAGCTCTGGATTTGCTCGCCCGCGCGCAGCCGTTGACCCTGCCGCTCGGCGGCGGCACGGTGCTCAACGCGCCCTGCGAAGCGCGGTTTGCAGTGGTGGATTTGCAAAACCTGGGGCTGAACACGATTGCCACCCGCGGCAGCGTGCTCGACGTGGGCGCAACGGTCACGCTGCAACAATTGCTCGAGACGCCGGAGCTTCAGCCCGATTTGCAGGCCGCCATCCGCCACGAGGCGACCTACAACCTCCGGCAGGCGGGCACCGTGGCCGGAACGCTGGTCGCCGCGGACGGTCGTTCGCCCTTTGCCGCGGCCATGCTGGCCCTCGACCCGGTACTCACCCTGCTCCCCGACGAGCGCCAGACCCCCCTCGGCGATCTCCTCCACCTCCGTACCCCAATGCCCACTCCTTCGGCTGCGCAAGCTCCGCTCGGAACAAGTTCCCAATCACCTGATTACCCAATTACGCATTACCAATTACCCAACGCCCTCATCACCCACATCCAGATCAACACCAAACCCGCTCTCGCCTACCACTACGTGGCGCGCGCCCCCGCGGACCGGCCGGTGGTGTGTGTGGCCGCGGCGCGCTGGCCCTCGGGCCGGGTGCGGGTGGTGGTCGGCGGGTGGGGGGACGCGCCCCGGCTGGCGTTGGACGCGGCGCAACCCGACGGGGTGGAGGAGGCGGTTCGCAGCGTGGCCGCCGAGGCTGGGGACCAGTGGGCGTCCGCGGAATATCGCCAGGATGTGGCCGTCACGCTGGCCCGCCGGGCGCTGGAATCCGTTCTCGAAGAGGCATGACATGAAAAAAATCATCAAAACCCTCCTCGGTATCCTGACCGGTTATGTGATCGCGCAGCAACTCTGGATTCTCTGGCAGTTGCTCAAAAACGAGCCGCGCCAGACTCTGCTGGAGAGGGCCAACAAAGCTCCCAAGGGGGTTTCGCTGCGCGGCACCACGCGGCGCTTCAAGGAATACACCATCCGCCACGCTATCGAAGACGGCATCGAGCGCGTCAGCTACCTCCCCGAAACCCCGCGGCACGCCACCCCGTTGCTGTTGCTGCACGGTATGTGGCATGGCGCCTGGTGCTGGGAACGCTGGCAGGCGCGGTTGGCGGAGTTGGGATGGGAGAGCCACGCCTTTAGCCTGCCCGGTCACGGCGCCTCCCCGGTGCAGCGTCCCATTCACCTGTGTACGCTGGACTACTACCTCAATTTTCTGCGCGACGAAGTGGCCCGCCTGGGACGCAAGCCGGTTTTGATCGGCCACAGCATGGGCGGCGCGCTGGTGCAGTGGTATTTGCGCTATGTCGGCGACGATTTGCCCGCCGTGGTGCTGCTGACCCCGATGGTGGCCCATAGTGTGTTGGCCGACGGCGTGCCCCTGCTGTTGAAACGCGACCCCGCGGTGTTCCCGTTGATGCTGCTGACGTGGGACGCCAGCCCATTCGTGCGCACACCCGACATCGCGGCTGCCAAGCTGATCGGCCCCCGCGCCTTGCTCTCCCCCGAAGAACTGCACGCTCGGCTGGGGCCGGAGTCCATGCTGGTGCTTTTCCAACACAATCCTCCCTTCTGGTATCCCCCTGAAAACGTGCAAACCCCGATGCTGGTGGTGGCAGGCGAAGAAGATGCGGTCATCTCACTCCAGGGCCTCCAGCGCACCGCGGCCCACTACCAGGCCGATTTTCTCAGCATCGAGGAGGCCGGGCACGACCTGATGCTCGAACACAACTGGCGCGAGAGTGTGGAGCGGGTTCATGCCTGGCTGGAGGGCGTGCTTTCAAACGAACAATGATTACCAGACCACTTCGATGCCATACGCCGCAAGCTGCGGGTCCGCGGTCACGAGGGGCATTTTTTCCAGCAGGCTTTGCGCGGCCAAAATCCGGTCGAAGGGGTCCCGGTGGAGGAGGGGGAGGTGGAATACGTGGAGTGCGTGGCTCAAGCGAATAGGAAGGCTGTGAAAGGCATTGTGTGTGAGTTGTTCGGCAATGAAACGCGCCGGCTCGGCAGGCAATTTCAATTTGTTCAACCGGGCTTTGATAACCATTTCCCACCCGCTGGCCGCGCTCAGGTAAACCTGATTGGCGCCGTCACGAATGATTTCCCGCGCCGGAGAGGAGAGTTGCGGATTATCCTCGATCCACCAGAGAAAGGCGTGTGTGTCCAGTAGGACTTTCATGTTTGCTCGCCCTCGAAGGTTTTCAACACGTCAGGCGGTAATGGCGCGTCAAAATCCGGGGCGATCCATATTTTCCCCCGCGCGCTGCCCGGGACGCGGGCCTGTTGTTGGAGAATCGGCACCAGCCGGGCAACCGGCCGGTTGGCTCGCGCGATGATGATCTCCTCACCGGCTGCCACGCGTACCAGCAGTTTGGAGAGATGTGTTTTGGCTTCATGAATGTTTACCACCGTGGGCATAGATACTACCTCCGCAAATACAAATGATGAGAGGACTTACACAGTTGATGAAATCGAGTACGGGTTTGTGCCATTACGAGCTCCTGCGTAAGCTCCCAGAATGACACACAACCCCGTCATTCTAAGGGAGCGCAACCTGTCATGTCATTCTGAGGGAGCGCAGCGACCGAAGAATCCGGAGCGCAGCGACCGAAGAATCCGGAGCGCAGCGACCGTCGGGGCGACTGTCAGGGCGACCGGCCGGTCGCCCCGACCCCGTCCCCGGTCATCCGTCCCCGGTCATTCTGAGGGCACGAAGTGCCCGAAGAATCTCCCTCACCATCGCTGAGATTCTTCGCTATCACTCAGAATGACACAAGCAATCGCAGGTATGAGGCGCGTAAGTACTCACGATGAACGTTATGATTGTAGACTAAGTTGTGGACTAGGTCAAGCAATGTCCTCTGGAGAACAGACAAGAAGCCAGGCGTAAGGCCAACATACCAACCACGAACCAAGCAACCAACCAACCCTATGTTCACGCTACTCAAAGAAACCCACATTCCCGAAATCAACACCCTGGCGCGGCTCTACCGCCACGATAAAACCGGCGCGCAGCTGCTCTCCCTGATCGCCGACGACGAGAACAAAGTCTTCGGCATCACCTTCCGCACGCCGCCGCCGGATTCCACCGGTGTCCCGCACATCATGGAGCATTCGGTGCTGTGTGGCTCGCGCAAATACCCGGTCAAAGAACCCTTCGTCGAGTTGATCAAAGGCTCGCTCAACACTTTTTTGAACGCCTTCACCTTCCCGGACAAAACCTGCTACCCGGTCGCCAGCACCAACCTGAAAGACTTTTATAACCTGATGGACGTGTACCTGGACGCGGTCTTTCACCCGCTCATCCCGCGGCACACGTTGGAGCAGGAAGGCTGGCACTACGAGCTGGATAGCCCGGACCAGCCGCTTTCGTTCAAAGGCGTGGTGTTCAACGAAATGAAGGGCAGCTACTCCTCCCCCGAAAACCTGCTCTACACCTACACCCAGCGCGCCCTGTTCCCCGACACCCCCTACCGGCACGACTCCGGCGGTGATCCGCTGGTCATTCCCGATCTGACCTACGAGCAGTTCAAACAATTCCACGACACCTTCTACCACCCCAGCAACGCCTACATCTACTTCTACGGCGACGACGACCCCGAAGAACGCCTGCGCATCATCCACGAATACCTCAAAGATTTCGACCCCATCGATCCCCCCTCAGCCATCCCCCTCCAGCCGCGTTTCCCCGAACCCAGGCGGGCCGTTTTTGGCTATGCCACCGGCGAGGAGAGCGACCAGAAAGCCTTCCTGACCGTCAACTGGATGCTGACCGAGGCCACCCGCCGCGAAGAAACCCTGGCCTTGAGCATCCTGGAGCACATCCTGATCGGCACGCCCGCCGCGCCGCTGTACAAAGCCCTGATCGACTCCGGCCTGGGCGAGGACGTGATCGGCGGCTTGCAAACCCACCTGCGCCAGCTCGCCTTCGGCGCCGGGTTGAAAGGCGTGGCCGAGGAGAACGCCGACCGGGTCGAGCGTCTGGTGCTGGACACCCTCGAATCCCTGGCCGCAGAGGGCATCGACCCCCACACGGTGGAAGCCTCGCTCAACACCGTCGAGTTCCGGCTGCGCGAAAACAACACCGGCGGCTACCCGCGCGGGCTGGTGTTCATGCTGCGCTGCCTGTCCTCCTGGATTTACGACGCCGACCCCATCGAGCCGCTCTTCTTCGAGGCCCCCTTGGCCGCCATCAAAGAGAAAATCGCCGCGGGCGAGCGGTTTTTCGAGGGGCTGATTCGCACCTATCTTCTCGAAAACCCCCACCGCCTCACGCTCTTGCTCAAACCCGACCCCGAGGAACGCAGCCGCATCGAGGCCGCGGAGCGCGAACGTCTGGAAAAAGCCCGCGCCCGGATGAGCGAACAAGACCTGCAGGCCGTGATCGAAGAGGCCCGGCGGCTCAAGGAAATCCAGAACACGCCTGACCCGCCGGAAGCCCTGGCCACCCTCCCCCGCCTCACTCTCGAAGACCTGGACAAAGAGAACAAACGCATCCCCCTCGAAATCGTCGAAGAACAAAATGTCCGGGTGCTGCTGCACGACCTGTTCACCAACGGCATCCTGTACCTGGATGTGGGCTTCGACCTGCACACCCTGCCCCAAG
Organism: Anaerolineales bacterium; assembly: GCA_027019845.1. Taxonomy (GTDB): domain Bacteria; phylum Chloroflexota; class Anaerolineae; order Anaerolineales; family JABWBV01; genus JALUWE01. The sequence continues at coordinate 6,646 of JALUWE010000048.1, forward strand.
AGCTGCTGCCCTACGTGCCGCTGTTCAGCCGCGGGCTGCTCCAGATGGGCACCGAAAGCGAGGATTTCGTCACCCTCACCCAGCGCATTGGCCGCAAAACCGGCGGGATCAGCCCCGCCACCTACGTTTCTTCGGTGATGGGGGATTCGACCGGGACCACCTGGCTGTTTTTGCGCGGCAAAGGCACCATCGCCCAGACCACAGACCTGTTGGCGATCTTGCAAGACGTTTTGCTCACCGTCCGCTTCGACAACCGGGAACGCTTCCGCCAGATGGTGCTGGAATCCAAAGCCCGCAAAGAGACCGGCCTGATCCCCGGCGGCCATTCGGTGGTCAGCCGCCGCTTGAAGGCGCACTTCAACGAGGCCGGATGGGTCTCGGAGCAGATGGGCGGCCTGGAAAATCTGTTTTTCGTTCGCGGGCTGGTGCAAGCCGTGGAAAACGACTGGCCCTCGGTGTTGGCAAAGCTCGAAGCCATTCGCAAACGCCTGATCAGCCGGGCGAACATGATCGTCAACGTCACGGTGGACGCGGAAAACTGGCGGCAGGTGCGCCCGCAACTCGCGGATTTCCTGGCCGCGCTTCCCAATCACCCTGTCAGCCGGGTGGACTGGTCCCGGGCGCGCTACCCCACCAACGAGGGGTTCACCATCCCCGCGCAGGTCAACTACGTGGGCAAGGGCGGCAATCTGTTCGAGTACGGCTATCACTCCCATGGCTCCGCGCTGGTTATCCGCAAATATCTGGGCACCACCTGGCTGTGGGAGAAGGTGCGCGTCCAGGGCGGCGCATACGGCGGATTTGCCACCTTCGACCGCATCTCCGGCCTGTTCGGGTTCGGCTCATACCGTGACCCCAACCTGTTGCTGACCCTGGAAAATTACGACCGCACCAGCGATTTCTTGCGCGGCCTGGCGTTGAGCCGAGACGAGCTGACCAAAGCCATCATCGGCACCATCGGCGACATGGACGCCTACCAGTTGCCGGACGCCAGAGGCTACACCTCGTTGACCCGCTACCTGGCTGGCGTTACTGAGGAAAACCGCCAGCAATTGCGCGACCAGGTGCTCTCCACCACCCAGGCCGATTTCAAGGCCTTTGCAGAGGTGCTGGACCACCTCCGCCGCGGCGGGCACGTGGTGGTGTTGGGGGCTGCGGAGGCGATTGGGAAGGCGAACCAGCAGAAAGGCGGCGACTGGCTGCGGATCACCCAGGTGCTTTAGGGTACAATACCAGTATGAGTTCTCCCATGTTCGATCTCTCCCAGGATGCGATTGCGGACCGGCTTTTACGCTCGCCCAGGCTGCCGTTCTACCTGCGGCGCTTCCAGACCGTGCTGGAGGCCGAACGCGCCCGCCGTGAGCAGTTTTACGAAGAAATCACCGAAGACCAGAAGGTGGAATTCATCAACGGGGAGGTGGTTGTGCAGTCACCAGTGAAGTTACGCCATAGCCAGGCCAGCGATAATCTGTTTACCCTGTTGTCGGCTTATGTCAGACGCCACCAGCTTGGGATGGTCCGGCACGAGAAAGTGTTGGTGACGCTGACGCGCAACGACTACGAACCCGACATCTGCTTCTTCAAGCGGGAACGCGCCCAGAAATTCAGCCCCGAGCAGATCAAATTCCCCGCGCCGGATTTCGTGGTCGAAGTGCTTTCCCCCTCCACCGAAGAGATCGACCGCGGCGTCAAATTCGAGGATTATGCGCTCCACGGCGTGGCCGAATACTGGATCGTAGACCCGGACCGGGAGACGGTGGAACAGTATGCGCTCCGGGAAGGGGCCGAGGCGTATGAGTTGCGGGTCAAAGTACAGGATGGTCGCCTGCACAGCGTGGCTGTCGAAGGGTTCAGCATCCCGGTGCAGGCGATTTTCGATAATCAGATGCACCTGAAAACGTTGCGAAACATTTTGGGGGATTGAACGTTCACCCGGAAAGGAAACGTACCATGCAAATCGATCTGATCGGTGTGCCGATGGACTTCGGCGCAGGCCGCCGCGGAGTGGACATGGGCCCCAGCGCGATCCGTTATGCCGGATTGCAAGACGGCCTGGCCGCGCTGGGCTGCGAGATTCACGAGTCCGGCAATGTGGAGGTGCCCATCCCGGAGATGTGCGCCTCGGACTCCGAACCCAACCTGCGCAACGTGGCTTGCGTCGCGCCGGTGGCCGCTGACTTGATGCAGCGCGTGGCCGCGGTGATGGCAGAAGGCCACTTCCCCATCGTGCTGGGCGGGGACCACAGCCTGTCGCTCGGCTCGGTGCGCGGCGCGACACAGGGCCGAAAGCTCGGTCTGCTGTGGGTGGACGCGCACGCGGACTTCAACACCCCCGAAACCACCCCCTCCGGCAACATTCACGGGATGCCCCTGGCAGCCCTGACCGGCCGCGGCGACCCGCGGCTGGTCGGCCTGAACGGGCAGGAGCCGGCCCCCGCGGTCGAACCCGCGCACATCGCCATCGTCGCGGCCCGCGACCTCGACCCCGGCGAGAGAGACAACCTGCGCCAGGCCGGGGTGCGCGTCTTCTCCATGCACGAGGTGGACAGCTACGGCATCAACACCGTCATGCAGCAGGCGCTGGACATCGCCACCCGCGGCACCGACGGGCTGTACCTGAGCTTTGACATGGACAGCGTGGACCCGCTCTACGCGCCTGGCGTGGGCACCCCGGTCCAGGGTGGGCTGACCTACCGCGAAGCGCATCTGATCTGCGAGATGATCGCAGAAAGCGGCAAGCTGGTGGGCATGGATTTCGTCGAGGTCAACCCGATTTTGGACGAGCGCAACAAGACCGCCTCCCTGGCGGTGGAGCTGATCCTGTCCGCGTTGGGCAAGCGGGTGTGGTGAGGGGGAAAGGTGGCCAGTGTTCAGTGTTCAGTGTTCAGTGTTCAGTATTCAGTGTTCAGTATTCAGTGGTCGGTGGTCGGGGGAGTCGTTAAGGAGAGAATGCCGGCGCGCAGGGCTGCCAGAACCGCGGCCATGGCGTTGGAGACGCCCAGGCGGGTGTACATCTCCTTCAGATGGCCGCGCAGCGATTAGTGTAAACTATTTTCTGTAAATTCCTGTTACGCCGAGAGGTGGGTCTGGTGTATCCTTCAGGCGATAAACCAAAAGAAAAGGAGTAACACCATGACCCACCAAGAGAATTTTACCTTACCAATCGAGTTGTTAGAGGGCATAGTCGCCAATGGTCTGGATTATCTGCCCGATCTGATCCGCATCCTGGTCAATGCGGCCATGCGAGCGGAACGAGAAGCGTGGCTTGGGGCTGTGGCATACGAACGCAGTGAGCATCGGCCAATTCAAATGTGCGGCCCTAAAATCAGAAAAAACCGTGTCCATCTATCGAAACAAATCCATTGACTTCTCTCGCAGCAATTCTACCAGACTCCCCTCTCGTAACGGATACGGAAACCCCCGCGCGTGCACCACCGGCGTGCCCTCCGCGGCCTGACCCATAGCCAGCGAGGCTGCCGCGGCCAGCTCGTCCGCGGCCCCGATCTGGGTGACGCGCAGCGCCCGCCCGAACAGGTCGGGCTGCCCGCGCAGGTCCACCAGCCCGGGCAGCCCGCTGATCCCGATGGTCATCCCGACCGTGCCGTTGCGCCAGGCGCGGCCATGCGAGTCGATGATCAGCACCCCCAGCCGGGTTTGGGTGGCCGCTTCCAGCCGGTAGCGCAGTTGGCGGGCGGACTCATCCGGGTTTTCGGGCAGCAACAGCACCCACTCCTCGCCCCCTGCCACGTTGGAGTGGTCGATCCCCGCGTTGGCGCACACGAAGCCCAACTTGTGCTCGACGATGATCAGGCCGGGGCGGTATCGCAGCACCTCGTTGCTCTCGCGCAAAATCAGTTCCACCAGCCGGGGGTCTTTTTCGGTTTGCGCGGCCAGCGCCTGCGCCTCGGGGGAGGGTGCGACCGTTGCCAGATGCACGCGGCGGTCCTCGGCTTTGGAGACGATCTTTTGCGCCAGGACCAGGATGTCGTTGGTTTCGAGTTGCAGACCGGCGAGCCGCACCCCCTCCAGTATGAGGGCCGCCAGATCGTCGCCGGGCTGGACCGAGGGGATACCGGGCAGGGGAGTCAGTGTCAGGGGCACGGGCCTCACTCCCAGCGAAAGGCGCGCGCCGCGATCAGCGTGCAGACGAGCAAAACCCCGCTCAGGTAGGCCGCCTCGTCGAGATAGCCGCCCCAGCCCTCGCCAAACCACAGCCCCTGCAACAGCCGCACCGCGTGGGTCATGGGCAGCGCGTTGCTCACTTTTTGCAGCCACTCCGGCATGATTTCGACCGGCATGGCCGCGCCGGAGAGAAACATCATGGGGAAAAACAACACGGTACCGGCCACCTGCGCGACCCGCGCGGTGGGGGCCAGCGCGGCGATCAAATACCCCAGCGCGGCAAAAGACAGCATGGTGAGGGAAAAAGCCAGCGCGACCTGGGGCCAATCGGAGGCCAGACGAAGTCGAAAAGCCAACACTCCGGCCACGAGCAGCAGACCGGTGCCCGCCAGCGCGACCAGGAAGTTCATGGCGATGTCGGCCAGCAGGTAGACGATGGGGCGCAGGGGGGTGGCCCGGTAGCGGCGCAACACCTTGTGTTCCCGTTCGCTGCTGATCTTGATCGGGATGTTCATCACCCCGATAGTGACCAGAATCAAAGCGATCAACGCCGGGGTCTCGTAGTCTACGTAGCCGTAATCCGGGTTGAAGAACGGGTCCGGCTGGTTGCCGAACATCGCGCCGAACAACAACAGCAACATGGCCGGGAAAATCAGGGTGAAGAAGAAAGCCATCGGCTCGCGCAGGTAGAGTTTGAATTGTGTCAGGGTCAAAGTCTTCCAGGTGTTCATGTTCTCTCCTTTATTCTCGCATTTCGCGACCGGTCAGCGACAGGAAAACATCTTCCAGATTGGGTTGTTGGACGCGCAGGTCTTGAAAATCGCAGCGGTTCTGCTCCAACGCGGCGACCACGCGGCTGATCAACCGGTCGCCCGTGCCGTACACCACCACGCGGTCCCCGCTGCGCTCCACCCTGCTCACCCCGTCCACCGCCTCCAGCACGTGGGGCGAAAAATCGCCGTTCGCGGAGAAAATGACGCGCTTTTCGGCCCCCAACCGGCGGACCAGGTTCTCGGGCGAGTCCAGGGCGATGATCTTCCCCCGGTCCATGATGGCGACCCGGTCGCAGAGCGTTTCGGCTTCGTCCATGAAGTGGGTGGTGAGGAACACGGTCTTGCCCTGGTCGCGGATGTGGCGCACGAAATCCCACATGGCGCGCCGCGCCTGGGGGTCCAGGCCGGTGGTCAATTCGTCCAGAAAGACCATCTCGGGGTCGTTGATCAGGGCCAGAGCGATGTACAGCCGCTGCTTCTGCCCGCCCGACAGTTTGCCGACGTAGGCATCACGTTTTTCGGACAGGCCAAGCCGCTCCAGCAGGCCTTCCCAGGAAACGCTGCGGACATAAAAGGACGCGAACAACTGGCAGGCCTCCCAGACCTTCAGCCGCGGGGGAAGCTCGCACTCCTGCAACTGTACCCCGATCCGCTGGTGCAGGGCGTAGCCGTCCTGCTGGGGGTCCAGCCCCAGCACGCGCACCGTGCCGCGGTCGGGCTTCCGCAGCCCTTCCAGACACTCGATGGTAGTGGTCTTCCCGGCCCCGTTCGGGCCCACCATGCCGAAAATCTCCCCTGGTTGAATCTCAAAGGAGACATCGTCCACGGCTACCACGTTCGGGTAGCTCTTGTGCAAGTGTTCGACCTGTACAGCCAGTTCCATTTTTAAACCTCCGTGGGTGACCGAATATCGAATATCGAATATCCAATCTCGAATCACTAATCTCGAACTCAAGCAATGATCTCTTTGAGCGCGGCCACGTGGGCTTCGAAGGCCTGTTTTCCCGCGGGAGAGGCCGAGAGAAAGGTTTTGGGCCGCCGGCCAACGAACGTTTTGTTCACCGTCACGTAACCGGCGTCCTCCAGTTTGCGCAAATGCGCGCCCAGGTTGCCGTCGGTGAGATCGAGCAAATCTCGCAGCGCGCTGAATTCGATTTCAGTGCCCTCCGGCAGCGCGGTGAGCGCGGCCATGATGCGCAGGCGCACAGACTGGTGAATGAGTTCGTTCAACTCCGCCATCGGGCTATCTCCAGGCTTTGAGCATCCACCACCCGCTGGCCATCAACGTGCCGCCGCCCAAGACCGCCATCCACAGGCTGAAAAAATCCCGCAAAAAGAAATATCCCAGCAGCGAGAGCAGCGTGACTCCCAAACCAATCCAGACGATCACAGCAGAATTCAGCCACAACCCCATCGCAACGTAGCCGAACATCGCCATCACAACGATCAACAGGGCTATCAATTCCTTGCTGTCCGGGCGGGAGAGAAACACCAACAGGGCAGCGTACCCCAGCAGGGCCAGCCAGAACAGCCCGATGCGGACACTCATTATCTGGCTCCTCACCCGCTGGGAAAGACGAAACCCGATCCAAGCGGAGCCTATCGCACCGATCAGGTCCAAAACGCCCCACACCATCCCCAAAACCCAGGCCCGCTCATCAACAAACTGGGTGAGGGTAAAACCGACCAACCAGATCGCGCCCCACAGGAGCAGATAGTACGGCGCGCCACCACTGGCCAATACCCGGCGGGTCTGTTCGGTGATGCGCTGTACGTCGTCCAAAGATTTTCTGGCATCTTGTGGAGAAATTTCCATCAGCGTTCTCCTGTTTTCGCAAATTGCTCTGTATTACAGAGTATTTTACACAAAAGAGTTCTTTGTGTCAAGAGAAAAAAGGCGGATTTCCAGAATCAGCAGGGGGGTTACGGCATCACATCGCCAGTGGCCGGCGCGCAAACAGCCCCCCACCCGCGGGGGGCAGTCAGACGAGTGCCACGCGTCCGGCTACTCGATCCCCGTCACCTGGATGCTGGCGGTTTTGATTTTGTAGTGCTTGTTCAGGCTGATCAGGATAGAGGTCAAACCTTCAACCACGATGGCATTGTCCAGATGCCCGGCGTAGTAGGCGCGCATGTCCGCGCCCTCGATCAGGCGCATGGTCTGCTGCGCGGCGTCCAGATCGTCGGCGCAGACCAGCACGTCGAAATCCAGGGGCTGGCCGAGGTTCTTTTTGAGCGCGTGCGCGGGCACGGTTTGCAGCGCGGCGACCACGCGCACGCCGGGGCCGAGGATGTCCTGGGCGATGCGCCCCGCGGAGGGGGGCGGGGGTGGGGCCGGGGCGCGGAAATCCACCCGCGCGGTGGCGTCCACCAGAATTTTGCCCTGTAAATCGTCCTTTAGCCCAGTCAACGCGGCCTGGTGCGCTTGATATTGCACGGTCAGCACGCAGATGTCCGCTTTGCGGGCTGCGGTGCCGTTTTCGTAGCCCTGGATGGTGTCGATCCCCAGGGTGTGGTTGAGTTTTTCGGCAGTGGCCTGGGCCTTCTCGTGCTGGCGGGAGCCGATGATGATCGGGTAGCCGTTGTAGGCCCAGCGGAGGGCCAGCCCCGGGCCTTCTTTGCCCGTGCCGCCCAACAGTGCGATGGTGGGGAGTGATTTCATAGTTGGCTCTTGGTGATTTGGTTCTTAGTTGGATGGTTGACTGGCCACTGAACACTGACTACTGAACACTGACCACTGAACACTGACCACTGAATACTGAACACTGAACACTGATCCTCGACTCCCGAATCACCCCACAAACGTCCGGTAGCGTTCCCAGATTTTGGGGGCGAGCTGGCGCGCCGCGGCGGTGATGGCGGCCTCGTCGAGGGTGAGCAGTTGGCGGTCGCGCATCAGCACCTGGCCGCCGCAGATGGTGGTGGTGACCATGCTTTCGTGGAAGCCGAAGATGATCTGCCAGGGCAGGTTGCCGTAGGTCAGGGGGGTGTGGGGGTGGTAATCGACGAAGATCAGGTCGGCGACCGCGCCTTCGGCCAGCACGCCGATGGGATCGGGGAAGAACTGTTCCACCAGGGCCGCGTTGTTGGCGGTCAACATGCGGTACACGTCGTCGCCGGGCATCCGCCGCGGGTCACGGTGGTGGACTTTTTGCAGCATGTAGGCGAAGCGGGCTTCTTCCCACATGCTGTGCGGGAAGCCGTCTGTGCCCAGGCAGACGTTGACGCCGGCGCGCATCAGCGATTCGACCGGCGCGACGCCCACGCCGTTGTTCATGTTGGAGCGCGGCTGGTGGGTGACCCAGGTTTCGGTCTCGGCCAGCAGCGCGATTTCGCGGGCGTCCACGTGTACCCCGTGGGCCACGATGGTGTGGGGGCCGAGCAGGCCGTGTTTGTGCAGCCGGTCCACCACGCGGGTGCCGGATTTTGCCAGGCTGTCGTACTCGTCGGCTTCGTGCTCCGCGACGTGGATGTGAAAGCCGGTGCCTTCGGGCGCGGCCTCCCGGCAGGCATCCAGGGTGGTGTCCGAAAGGGTCAGGCTGGCGTGCAGCCCAAACGTGGCCGCGATTCTCGATTTTCGCTTCTCGCTTTTCGATTTCCGAATGAAGCGCACGTTTTCTTCGATGCCCGCTTTGGCTTTGGCCGCGCCGTCCCGGTCGGTGACTTCGTAGCACAGCACCGCGCGCAGACCGGCCTGCTCTACCGCGTCGGCGATCACGTCCAGGGAGCCGGGGATGGCGTTGGGGGAGGCGTGGTGGTCGATCAGGGTGGTGGTGCCGTTTTTGATGGCGTCAATCAGCATGACGAGGGCGGAATAGCGCACGGCCTCGGCGTCCAGGGCTTTGTCGAGCGGCCACCACAGTTTTTGCAGAATTTCGGGGAAATCTTTGGGGGGCGCGCCGGGGATGGCCATGCCGCGGGCGAACGCGCCGTAGAAGTGGGTGTGCGCGCAGATGTTGCCGGGCATGACGTACTGCCCGCGGGCGTCGAGGGTTTCCGCGTCCTGGTACCAGGCTTGCAAGGCTTTCTGCGGGCCAATGGCCGCGATCTTACCATCCTCGATGTAGAGGGCGTGATCGCTGAGGGGCTGGCCTTCTTCGTCGAAGGAGAGGAGGGTGGCGTTTGTGATCAGCATGGGTGTTGGGTAATTGGGTATTGGTAATTGGGTAATTACATCCTGAGCGGAGGGCGGACGAAGTCCGCTCGTAGTCGAAGGATGGGTAATGGGTAATTGGGTAATTGGGTAATTGAGACCTCACAGGTCTACTACCACACGATGCAGGAAGATTTTACCCAGAATAGATTGCATCCGGGCATCTCCATGCGCTTTGAGACCTGTGAGGTCTGGGTGCGACTTTTCAAGTGCGTAAGTCCTATGAATTATACCAACGTCGAGTCGGGGGGTGGGCATGAACATTGAAAAGCCCTGCCTGGCAACCGCGCCGCCTCCAAACCGCGTTATAATCCTACCATTGGAGGTGACTATGCAAGCCATCGTCCGAAAAACCCTGGCGTTTCACCATTTTCTGGCTGCCAACCTGTTCTACCCCCTGGCGCTGGCCAGCGCGTTGTCGGTGGGATTCCTGGTAGCGCGCATCTGGTGGAGCGGCTCGTATTTGTTCACCTTTCTGGCCTGGAATTTGTTCCTGGCCTGGCTGCCCTATCTGTTCGGGCTGGGGGCCAGCGCGCTGTTCCATCGTGACCGGCGTAACTGGTTGCTGATCCTGCTGTTTAGCGGTTTGTGGCTGCTGTTCCTGCCCAACGCGCCCTACCTTCTCACCGATTTGCTGCACCTGCAAAAACACCCTCGCGTGCCGCTTTGGTACGATGTGGGCATGTTGAGCAGCGCGGCCATCACCGGCGTCTTCCTGGGGTTTGCTTCCCTGCGCGCCATGCAGGAGGTGATCGCCAAGATCGCGGGGCACATCGCAGGCTGGTTGTTCGCCTGCGGGGTGATCGCGTTGAGCAGTTTCGGCGTCTACGTGGGCCGCGAGCTGCGCTGGAACAGTTGGGATGTGTTCACCAACCCCCTGCGCCTGCTGCGTGATGTACTGACCCCCATCCGCCACCCCATCCAAAACCGGGAGGCCGTCGGGTTCTGGCTCATGTTCGCGGCCATTCTATTCGTGTTTTATTTGACATTCAACACGCTGCACCTCGGGCGGCGGGATGTGAGCAGGTAGACAGGGTTTGGGAAGCGGGAATCGAGAATTGGGAATCGGGAATCAAAACATGGTCTCCCTCACCGTGGTTTTCGGTTTGCAGATGATGCGCCTGCTGCTGCCGCTGTTCCAGCAGTATCTGCGCGATTCGGTGGGGATCGGTTCGCTGACGCTGGCGCCGATTGCGCTGGGGCTGTTTGCGCTCGGTTTTCTGGCCCCGCTGGTGCGCTGGAGCATCGGCGCGCGCCGCGCCATGTGGGTCACGGTGGCCGGGCTGGCAACCGCGCGGGTGATCGAGCAGATTTCGACCTCTTCGGCGATTGATTTCGCGGCTGCGGCTGTGGGCGTGGTGCTGTTCTTGTGGTTCGTGCCCCTGGCCTGGGCCGCGGCGCGCGCCCGCGGCCCGGAACCGCTCCTCCGTTTCGGGACGGGCTTCCTGCTGGGGATGGCCTTCGACACCGCGCTGTTCGCCGCGCTGGGCACGCTCGATTTATCCTGGCGCGCTGGCGTGTACCCGCTGATGCTGGTGGTCTTTCTGGCCGCGGTGTTGATGGTCTTGCTGCAAGACTTCGATGCCCCCGATGAGGGGGACGCGGCCTGGAAAGAGGCCTTGCCTCTGCTGGCGTTCGGCCCCTGGCTGCTGCTGCAAATGCTGATTGTGCAGAACATGGCGCGCACCGCCGCGCTGACCGGCTGGAGCCTGCCCGTGGCTGCCGGGTGGACGGTTGCCGGGAACGCGGCCGGCCTGGCGCTCATCCCGATCGGGGCGCGCACCCCGCGCGGGGTGCGGTGGGCCGGCCCGGGTGCCGCGCTCGCATTCCTGGCGGGCGCAGCCATCGAGGCCCGCGGTTCCCCCGCAGGGGTGCTGATTCTGTTGGCTTTATTCGCCTCCCCCACGGTGTTCATGCTGCTGGTGCGCGCCACCGCTGGCGATCCGTTGCCGGGCCTGAAACGGTTGGGCGTGTTGCACGCGGGGGGGATGATGCTGTTCGTGGTGCTGGCGTTTCTGTACTACGTGGGGCTGGACATCGCGCTGGGTTTCCCGCGGGGGGTGATTCCGGTGGCAGCCGGACTGCTGGCTGTGTGGCCGGTCGTCTTCCGCGGCCGAAGCCCGGTGGCAGCCACCGTGTTCCGGCCTGTCTACGCCCTGATGGCGACACTCTTTCTGATCGGGCCGCTGCTCATGCCGCTCAACTGGCTCGCGCCCGCCCCCGCACTCCCCGAACCGGGCCGCTCTGTGCGCACGATGACCTACAACCTGCACATGGGTTTCGACACCGCGGGGCAGCTCTCCATCGAACGGCTGGCGCGGCAGATCGAAGCCAGCGGCGCAGATGTGGTCGCGCTGCAAGAAGTGTCCCGCGGCTACCTGACCACCGGCTCGCTGGACATGCTCACCTGGCTGGCGCGGCGGCTGGGTATGGCCTACGTCTGGGGGCCGACCGCGGACGCGCAGTGGGGCAACGCGCTGCTGTCGCGCTACCCCATCCTGGAGGCGGCCACCCGTCCCCTGCCGCCGGACACCTTGCTGCTGCGCCGCGGTTACCTCCGCGCCGAGATCGACCTGGGCAGCGAGACCCTCACCGTGATCGCCACCCACCTGCACCACCGCGGGGACGGCAGCGACATCCGCCAGGCGCAGACAGCCGTGCTGCTGGACGAGTGGAACAACGCGCCGCGCACCGTGCTGCTCGGCGACCTGAACGCCACCCCAGACACGCCCGAAATTCAGATGCTGGTCCGCGCCGGGCTGGTTTCCGTCACCCAATCATTGCCCCCGGCCCAGGCATTCACCTTCCCCTCCCCCGATCCCAACCGCCAGATCGACTACATCTGGACCAGCCCCGATCTGGCCGTCTCCGGCCTCGACATCCCCCAGACCACGGCCTCCGACCACCTGCCCATCATCGTGACAGTGGCGATTCCGTAAGGGGGAACAGTGGTCAGTATTCAGTTTTCAGTTTTCAGTGGTCAGTTTTCAGCGTCCTCAGCCCCCTCAGCGCTTCAGCGTTCAGCGGTCAGTTTTCAGCGTCCTCAGCCCCCTCAGCGCTTCAGCGTTCAGCGTTCATTGTTCAGCGTTCATTGTTCAGCGTTCAGTTTTC
>JALUWE010000049.1 GCA_027019845.1 Anaerolineales bacterium
AGAACTTACGCACTTGAAAAGTCGCACCCAGACCTCACAGGTCTCAAAGCGCATGGAGATGCCCGGATGCAATCTATTTTGGGTAAAATCTTCCTGCATCGTGTGGTAGTAGACCTGTGAGGTCTCAACTGCGTAAGTACTGAAAATGATGTTTGATCAAGGGGACTAAAATGCTATTGCCGTTCTGAGGGGGGAGAGAGTATAGTTGCCCCCGATTGAACTCTCAAAAAAATTGTAGCTGCCAGGCATCATTGCGAAGCTGCGTTTTTCTGCTACTCTGCTGCTGGGTTTAGCGGCGTGGGAACTTTGCGGTTTTCCACCGCGCAGAGCGCAGAGTGTTCGTAAAACCGTTCGCAGATGGAACGCTATGCCGTCGAGCAGTTACAAAAATTCAAAATCGCGAGGAGATGAATGCGCGCATCAAAACTTACTCCATTTCGAGCCAGACCTCATTCACTGGTCTTGTTGTTGGTTCCCCTGTTTTTGGCAGGCATTGCCTTGCTAGGGGTTTCGACGCTGGCCCAGGCCGGCCCGGCCAAAGCCCCCACCGCGGTCCGCGAAGTGGCCCCTGGTGGAACGGATTCCGGCGATTGTATTGGCTCCCCTTGTGCCACGGTGGGTTACGCCATTGGTCAGGCGGCGGATGGAGATACCATCAGCGTGGCCGCGGGGACGTATACCGATACCTTCACGGTCGGTAAGAACGTCATTATCAGCGGCGCAGGCATGACGAACACCATCATCCAGGCCGCGGCCTCGCCGGGCACGGCCAGCAGCCGCGTGCTCACCGTTACTACCGGCGTCACCGTCACTATCCAGAACGTGACCATCCGCCACGGTAATACCAACAGCACCTCCCCGGTGACGGGTTGGGGCGGAGGTATTTATGTCAGCGGCACATTGACCCTCGAAAACGCAGCCGTCATCAGCAATACCGGCAATCTGGCAGGAGGCGGCATCTACAACGCCGGCGGCCTGATCGTTCGGAACAGCCTCATCGGTGCAAATAGCACCGGGTTCAACGGCGCCGGCATCTACAACGCCATTTCGGCAACCGTGCAGATTGCAGACAGCACGTTGGACGCCAACACAGGCGCCAGAGGCGGCGGAATTTACAACCGGGGAGCTGTGACCATCACCCGCAGCACGCTGAGTAACAACAGCGCCTCCCTGGACGGGGGAGGCATCTACAACAGCGTGAATGCAACCGCCTCCATCCTCAACACCACCATCAGCAGCAATCTGGTCAACGACTCCAATAATGGCAATGACGGCGGCGGGGTGTATAACGCCGGAGACATGCAGTTGGTGCACAGTACGGTGGCGCGCAACCATGCTTTTGCTGCCGGCGGCATCTTCGATTTGGGCGGCAGCGGCAGCATCACCATCAAAAACACCATCATCCTGAGCAATACCGACGTCTATACTCCCACCCCATCAGCGGACTGCCTCACCCTGGGCACGCTCACCGGTTTTGGTCGCAATCTGGTCGGCGCGGGAACCGGCTGTTCTCCCAGCGGAGGCACCACCCTGACATCTACCACGCCCACACTGGACCTCGATCTGAACCTGGCCGACAACGGCGGCCCCAACCTGACCCACGCCCTGCCCCCAGGCAGCCAGGCCATCGATGCCGCGCCGGACTGCACCGATCTCGCCCACAATGCCATCCTGACCGACCAACGCGGCCTTTGGCGCCCCCAGGGCGCGAATTGCGACATCGGCGCTTTCGAGACCTCCAACGGTTTGTTCGACCTCACCGTCTCCAAACGCGATAGCCGCGATCTGGTCGGCGTCGGGCAGATGTTTGCCTATACCCTGACCATCACCAACACCGGCATTGCCGAGGCGCCCGACGTCATCCTGACCGACACCCTGCCTGCCGAGGTCAGTTGGCAGAGCGACACGTGCTCGGCAGGCCCGCCTGCGGGCAACCTCCTCGTCTGGAACGTGGGCGCCCTCGCACCCGGCACGGTGAGTTGCGTGCTCACCGTCACACTGGACAGCATGGGCAGCGGCCTGATCACCAACACCGTCCAGGTGAGCACCAGTTCCACCGAGATCAGCCTGTCGAATAACTCGGCGCAGGAGACCACAGCCGTCAACCAGCCGCCTTCGATCTCCGGCGTCGCCATTACCTCCCCGGTGAACGAAAACGACACCGCCCAATTGAGCGGCAACCTCAGCGATCCCGAAGGGGGCGCGTTCCAACTGACCGTCGATTGGGGCGATGGCAGCGTGACTACCTACACCTACCCCGCCGGCACCACCGTGTTCACCGAAACGCACCAATATCTGGACGACAACCCGACCGGCACCGCCTCCGACGTGTACACCGTCAGCCTGACAGTGCAAGACGACTTCGGTGCACAAGGCACGGCTGCAACCGCAATCACCGTCAACAACCTCGCTCCCATCGTGGATGCCGGCCCCGATCAGGCCGCCCTCCCCTTGTCTCCGGTGAGTTTCTCCGCCCTGGTCACCGATACCGGCTCGCTGGACACCTATACCGCTCTATGGGACTTCGGCGATGGTGTCACCACCACCGGCACGCTCACCCCTACCCACGTCTACGCCAGCGACGGCACCTACACCGTGACCCTCACCGTCACCGATGATGACACCGGAACGGGTGTGGATACACTGATCGTGACCGTTGGGCCGTTGGCCGATCTTTCGCTGAGCATGGTGGACAGCGCGGACCCGATCGGGCAGGGCGAGACCCTGGTCTACACCCTGACCGTCAGCAACGCCGGCCCCTCGACTGCCAGCAGCGTCACTCTCACCGACACGCTGCCGGGCGGTGTGACCTTCCTTTCCGCCTCTGCCGCCTGCACCGAGAGCAGCGGCGTGGTGGTGTGCGCGCTTGGTAGCCTGACCAACGGGGCCTCCACCGTGGTCAGCCTCACCGTGCAGGTGGACATAACCGGCACACTGACCAACACCGCGATGGTGAGCGCCGCTTTGCCGGACTCCGACCTCTCGAACAACACCGCCAGCGAAACCACCACCGCTGTGCTGGCCCGCTTCGAAATCTTTTTGCCCATCGTCCTTCGCCCCTGAAAGTAGACGGGCACGCGCAAAAGAGCGGCAGACGTTCTGCCGCTCTTTTTGGTTTCGAGGAGGGTGTGTTCTGGTTCAAAACACCCGGATCAAGGTCCCATACCCGTTGATGTGCCACTTCCCTGGCTCATACGGATCGACCGGCGTGGTCCAGCGGTACAGCCAGTGGGCTTCTGCCGGGCGCATGTTGACACAGCCGCTGCTCATGCGAGTACCGTAATTGTCGTGCCAATAGGTGCCGTGGAAGGCCACCCCGGTTTCGGTGAAAAAGGTCGTCCACGGCACACCGGGGAGTTCATAGGCAAAGATGTCGCTGGTCAACGCGCCGTCCCCCATGTGCCGCACAGGGGTCTTGAGCGAAACGCGAAACTCCCCCGCCGGCGTTTCGGTGGGGATGCCGTTCGAGGTGGGCCCCTGGCTGGGGATGCCGGTCGAGACGTCGGTGTGCATCACAACTTCCCCGTTTTCGTAGCAGGTCACGGTCTGTTCTTTGAGCGAGACCTCGATGTATTTGTTGGTCACATCGGGCGAGATCGGCTCGAATTCCTGCGGTGGAATGCGTTGCAGGTGCGCGGCGGGCACCATGTACTCGACCTTGAGCAGGTCGTCCACGATCACGTACCAGGGCTGCTTGTCCGGCCCTTCGGTGACGTCCATCACCCAGTGGTTGGACAGGTAATACAGCCGGTACAGCCGTGTCCAGCCTTGCGATTGGGTGTAGCGCAGCGATTGGGTGAACGGAACCGTGACGCGAAAGACCTCCCCGCCGGCGCGGATCGAGCCTACAACCGGGTTGTAGCGCGTTTCGACCGGTACCAGGCGGGCGGTGTGCATGAACCCGCCGATCACCCGGTACCAGCGCGGGTTGTGATCGGGGCCGGAAGGGGAAACGATCTCTTCGTATACGCGCACCAGCTCGTCACGTCGCCGCGTTCCGACCACCGGGCTGCGCAGCGAAGGTTCTCGACGGATGGCCTCTTCATGGCTGGCGACGCGCGCCACCTTGATCGCTTCCAGACGAACGCGGTCCTCTTCCGGCAGGCGTTGGTCCAACGGCGTGAACGCCAGCCCTCCGAACGAGAGCCAGCTCAGTTTTAGAAATTCGCGCCGGGAAAGCGAGTTGGACATACCTTCAGTATACCCGCTGGTAACGCCTTTCATCAAGGGAATTCGCTGCGGTAGTGGTTGTAAGGTAAGCGACGGGAGTGACGCAGTTCATGCCTGCTGTTGCTTGTGTTATTTGACCGGGGACCGGGGACCGGGGACGGGGGATGGGGGACGGGGGATGGTTGTTCGGGGCGTGGTTATTGCAGGTCGGGGCGACCGGCTGTTGCTTGTGTCATTCTGAGCGGCAGCGA
>JALUWE010000050.1 GCA_027019845.1 Anaerolineales bacterium
GCTCGCCTTCCGCTCAGGATGTAATTACCCAATTACCAATACCCAATACCCCAACCCCCATCCTTCGACTTCAGGCTCGCTCCGCTCGCCTTCCGCTCAGGATGTAATTACCCAATTACCAATACCCAATACCCCAACCCCCATCCTTCGACTTCAGGCTCGCTCCGCTCGCCTTCCGCTCAGGATGTAATACCCAATCTCTATCCCTATCCCCATCCCCATCCCCATCCTCAACGCCATGATCACCCAACTCTACCCTCCCCCCCAAAAAGAACTGCCCCTCGAAGGGCTGTATTTGCGCCATGATTTGCTCAGGATGGCCGCGGGCAAAGAAACGCCGTTGGTGTACAGCAACTACGTGGTCAGCCTGGATGGCCGCATCGCCATCCCGCACCCCTCCGGCAGAGGCATGATGGTGCCGGAGCAAATCGCCAACGACCGCGACTGGCGCCTGTTCCAGGAACTGGCCATCCAGGCCGACGTGATCATCACCAGCGGGCGTTATTTGCGGGATTACGCCGAGGGCCGCGCCCAGGAGATTTTGCGCGTCTACGACGACCCGCGTTTCGCCGACCTGAAGGACTGGCGGCTCTCTCGAGGGCTGTCCCCCCAGCCGGACCTGGCCGTGATCAGCGGCAGCCTGAATTTTCCCATCCCGGAGGTGCTCCAGCGCGGGGAGCGGGTGGTGTGGGTGTTCACCACCCGGGCCGCGGACGCGGACCGGGTGGCTGCCCTGGAGAGGCAGAACGCGCGGGTGGTGCGCGCTGGTGAAACCGGTGTGGAGGGAGGAGAACTGGCAGCCCATCTGTCCGCACAGGGGTACCGCACGATCTACAATGCCACCGGCCCGAAGGTGTTGCACCTGTTGCTGGCGGGCGGTGTGCTGAAGCGCATCTATCTCACCCACGCGCACCGTATTTTGGGCGGCCAACCGTTTTCCAGCATCGTGGAAGGGGATTTGCTGCGCCCTCCCGTGAATTTGAAACTGCACAGGCTGTATCTCGACCCTCTTGGTCTGGATGGGTTGGGGCAGTTGTTCGTGGTGTATGATGTAGTTGCGCGCTGAAAGTTCGTTGACATCCTTTCTTTTTCAGGGTATTCTTGCGTTGTCCGTCATTCAGGTTTGGATAAGGAGGCAGCGAGCGATGAAAATGACCAACAAGGTTCTTTCTATCGGGTTCTGCCTCCGGAGTGGTGCTCTCGCGTGATTGTATTGTGCGTACGCGTGTGATGGCTGCTCCGGGCGGAGCAGTTTTTTTGTTCACCATACGTTACCGCATTTCAGGAGTTTTATGGCCAAACCGAAGCGCAAGAAACGAGAACGCTTTCGCAATTTACCGCTGCCGGATCGATTCGACGAGGACCGCATCGACCAGCGGCAGATTCTGGAAAAAGAACCTCTCAGCGACCGGCATTCGCGCTGGCGAGAGCGGGTCAATGAGGACGAGCCGGAGCCGCAATACGACCCTGATGACTACAAAGGACAACCCACGGGTACGGTGCTGCGCATGAGCAGCGGGCATCATTACGTCCGGCTGGATGACACCGGGGAGGTGATCGACGTGGCGGTCAAGGGGGTGCTCAAAAAGGGTATCCGCACTACCACCACCGTGGTCGCGCCCGGGGACCGGGTTCACATCGAAACGCAGCCCAACGGGACACGGGTGATCTCCGCGGTCATTCCGCGAAAAACCACCCTGTCACGCCCCGACCCGCACCGCCCGCACCTGGAGGACATCATCGTTGCCAACGTGGAGCAGGTGATCATCACCTCCAGCGTGGGGGGGCCGGCATTCTGGCCGGAATTGGTGGACCGCTATCTGGTGTTCGCCGAGTACAACGGCCTCGACCCTCTGATTGTGGTGAACAAGATCGATCTGGCCCGGCCGGGGGAACTGGACGAGATCGCCGCGCTGTACCGCGATCAGTTGGGCTACCGGCTGCTGTTTACCAGCGTGGAGACCGGAGAAGGGATCGAAGCACTCAAACAGGCCATGCAGGGGCGCTCGAACGTGATCGCCGGGCTTTCGGGGGTGGGCAAATCCTCGCTGTTGAACGCGGTCCAACCCGGCCTGAATTTGAAGGTCAGACCGGTCAACTGGCGTTACGGCGGGGAGGGCAAACATACCACCCGCACTACCGAGCTTTATCCTCTGGATATCGGCGGGTTCGTGGCCGACACGCCGGGAATTCGGGCGTTCGGTTTATGGGATCTGACCCCCGAAGAGCTGGACTATTACTTCGTCGAGTTTCGTGAGCACATCCCCCGTTGCCGGTTTGCGGATTGCACACACCACCAGGAGCCGGATTGCGCGGTGCGCCAGGCCGTAGAGCGCGGGGAGATCGCCCGCAGCCGCTATAAAAGTTTTCTGGTGCTATACGAGGAGACCGACCCGGCGCGCGAACGACCGTTTTGATGGGGAATGGGAACTCAGGAGACCGTGGGGGAAACTGAACACCGAACACTGAACACTGAATACTGAATACTGAACACTCATCGCAACCCGATCACCTCGTACACCTGCACCACGTTGCGTTTTCCCTTCAGGTGCATGGCGGGAAGTTGGCGGGCGAAGATGTCGTGCTCAATGAGGTTATGGGCGGCTTCGCTGATGATGATCTGGTTGGGGGCCGAGTTTTCCTGGATGCGTTTGGCGGTGTTGACGCTGTCCCCGATGGCAGTGTAGTCCAATCGTTTTTGTGTGCCCACCAGGCCGAGAACAGCTTCCCCAAAGTCTATCCCGACGCCAAAGGACAGGTGATATTCGGGAGGGAATTGTTCGTGAAGCCTGGCAATGGCGTCGCGAATCCCCAGGGCGGCCCGCACCGCGCGCAGCGTGTGGTCGGGTTGGGGGATGGGAGCGTTGAACCAGGCCATCACGCCGTCGCCCAGGAATTTGTCGATTGTGCCGCCCTGCGCCAGAATGGCATCCGCCGCGGCGGACATGTACTGATTGAGGATGGTGACCAGTTCGACGGGGTCGAGGTTCTCGCTGAAGCTGGTAAAGCCGCGCAAGTCCGCAAACAGGGTGGTGATCTCTTTTCGTTCGCCGCCCAACTCAATCTTGTTGATGTCGATCTGATCGATGACCGCCGGGGGCACCATGCGCTCGAACAGGGCGCGCTGGGCTTCCAGGCGTTTTTTTTCGGTCAGGTCGTCCACCACGATTGCCACGCCCTGCGTGGTGTGCGTTCCGTCTTTGAGGGGGGAGATGTTGAAAATCAAGTCCACTTCCCCGCGCTCGGGGAGGGTGATGCGGTATTCCTGGCCGATAACGTGTTGCTCTGCTTGCCGGGCTTTCGTAATGTGGGTGGATAAGTCGTTTGCCAGAGGGGTGAGTACCTCCTCCAGCCGTGCGCCGATCACCTGGTCTTTTTTCCATCCCAGAATGCGTTCGGCGGCCTGGTTGAAGAGGTTGATTTTGTTTTCGATGTCCGCGGTGATCACGCCGCTGGCGATGGAGGCGAACACGTTGTCCATCAGGTTTTTCAGTTCGGTGACTTCTTCCAGCGTGCGGCGCACCGACTCGAACAGGCGGGCGTTTTCGATGGCGACTGCGGCCTGGTTGGCAAAAGCGTTGAGCAAGTTGCGCTCCGCCTCGGTGAACAGACCTTCCCGAATGCGGTTATCCGCGTAGATGACGCCGGTGGTCACGTCTTTGACCCTCAGCGGGACACACAATATCGAGCGCAGGCTGTAGGCGATGATGCTGGCCTGGCCGCCGAATCGGGGGTCTTCCTGGGCGTTGGTGGTGAGCACGGATTTGTTTTCGTTGAGCACGCGGTCGATGATCGTCTGGCTGACCGCGAACTCGGAGGGGTGGATGGATTCCTGTTCCCAGTTGCGCGCCATCACGGTTTCCATTTCGCCCTGTTCGTTGCGTAGCATCAAAAAGCCGCGTTCCGCACCCGTCAGCCGCACGATGGTGTCCATGACGATTCGCAACACCGCGTTCAGTTCGAGTGAGGAGTTCACCACCTGGCTGATGTCGGCCAGGGCGAGCAAATCCTGGCGTTCGTCTTCGTGTTCTGCAACCTTCTTGCTCAGTCGCTCGAGATTGGTGGCGATATAGGCGAGGTTATCCAGCACCCCATTGGGTAGAGTCCATCCGCCGGAGTGCAAATTTTCGCGAATGGTGTTCAGCATTTTGCCCAGGTTGGCGATTTGTTGATTCAAGGTAATCGCCATCGTGGTCGTTTTCGTTGTATCGCTCATGGGAGGCCCTTTATTCAGGCGAAAAAAGCGAGAGAGGTGTGTGTATTATTGTACCCGAAAGCGGGTGTGATTGGCTCCGGCCCTGCTGGTGAATGACACTCGCCCCGCCGACAAGAGGTGAGGTGGTGCGAAAAGCGAGGCCAGGCCCCCTCTGGGAGACTTCTGAGTTACAGTACTTACGCAGTTGGCGAACGCAAGTAC
>JALUWE010000051.1 GCA_027019845.1 Anaerolineales bacterium
CGATCGGCTGTCAGTTATGCCCGCTTATACCGAGTGTAAACGATCGGCTGTCAGTTATGCCCGCTTATACCGAGTGTAAACGATCGGCTGTCAGTGGACAAGTAGGAAGTAAGGAGTAGGAAGTAGGAAGTAGGAAGTAGGAAGTAGGCGCGGTTCAGTTACCCAGTTACCCAGTTACCCAGTTACCCAATTACCCAATTACCCAATTACCCAGTTACCCAATTACCCAATTCCCCCCTCACCCAACTCGAACACCCCACCAAGGAGTTTCTCATGTACACCCAAGAAGACATTTCCCAACTGGCAGAGCAATGGCAGACCGACCCCCGCTGGCAGGGCATCGAGCGCCCCTATTTTGCCGAAGATGTCATCCGCCTGCGCGGTTCGGTGACTGTGGAGCACACCCTGGCCCGGCTGGGCGCGGAGCGGCTGTGGTACCTGCTCGAAAACCGCCCGTTCGTGCGCGCCCTGGGGGCCATCACCGGCAACCAGGCCGTGCAGATGGTGCAGGCCGGGCTGGAGGCCATCTACCTGAGCGGCTGGCAGGTGGCCGCGGACGGCAACCTGGCCTACCACACCTACCCCGATCAGAGCCTCTATCCGGTCAACAGCGGCCCGACCATGATCCGGCGCATCAACAACGCGCTGATGCGCGCCGACCAGATCGACCACATGAACGGGCGCAACGGCACCTACTGGTTCGCGCCCATCGTGGCCGACGCAGAGGCCGGGTTCGGCGGCCCGCTGAACACTTTCGAGCTGGTCAAGGGCATGATCGAGGCGGGTACCGCCGCGGTCCACCTCGAAGACCAGCTCTCATCGCTCAAAAAGTGCGGGCACATGGGCGGCAAAGTGGTCGTACCGGTCAGCACCTTCGTGCAGAAGCTGGTCACCGCGCGGCTGGCCGCGGACGTGCTCGACGTGCCCACCCTGATCGTCGCTCGCACCGACGCCAACAGCGCGCACCTGCTGCGCAGCGACATCGACCCCATCGACCGCGAGTTCATGACCGGCGAGCGCACCATCGAGGGCTACTTCGTGGTGCGCGGCGGCCTGGAATACGCCATCGCCCGCAGCCTGGCCTACGCGCCCTACGCCGACCTGCTCTGGTGCGAGACCTCCAAACCCGACATCGGCGAGGCGCGTGAGTTCGCGCAGGCCATCCACGAAAAGTTCCCCGGCAAATGGTTGGCCTACAACTGTTCCCCGTCCTTCAACTGGAAGCGCTACCTGTCCGACGAGGAGATCGCCACCTTCCAGGAACAGTTGGGCGAGATGGGCTACAAATTCCAGTTCATCACCTTGGCCGGGTTCCACTCTCTGAACGCCGGGATGTACGAGCTGGCGCGCGACTACCGCGACAACGGCATGGCCGCCTATGTGGCATTACAGGAGCACGAATTCGATATGGAGCGCGAGGGCGATTACAAGGCGGTCAAACACCAGGCCTTCGTGGGCGCCGGTTATTTCGACGAAATCCAGATGGCCATCAGCGGCGGCAAAGCCTCCACCGCGGCCCTGAAAGGCTCCACCGAGGAGATGCAGTTCAGCCACGCGTAGGTGTTCTGGGTGGGCTTTCCAACCTGGTTGAGCACCGTCTCTCCGCTCTCGGCCAACTGCTGGCGCAGTTTGCGCTCCGCCAACGAGTAGACCAGCAGGGCCAGCACCATGACCATGATCAGAGCCATCATGCGGCCCGGCTTCTTCAGGAACAGGCTGTCGGCGAAGAAGAGCGGGTCCTTCAGGAAGCGGAAGCCGCGCTCGACCGAGACTGCCTGAGCCTTGTAGTGGGAGAGCATCGCTTCCGGGGAAAGCTTGTCCGTATCGAGCTCGTTGGTGGCCAGGATGAAACGCCCTGGAGAGCGCCGGGCCAGCCGCACGGCTGCCTCGGAGCGGACGACCTGACCTTCGATCTTGTAACCGGTCACCTCCGGAGTGGCACCCGCCGCCGGGCGACCAGGCCCCGGGTAGCCGGTCAGCGCAACGGCTGCGGCGTCTAGCTGGTGGTATTTCCACTTTTTCTGTGTCTCGGCGACTGCCGCCTGGGCATCCTCCTCGCAGTTGAAGGTCTGGGCAGCCAGCTTACGCCAGGCGGTCTGAGCTGCTTTTTCCTCTTTCTTTACCCGGCGCAACAGGGTCTTTTCTTCTCGCTGAGCGCCCAGAGGGGAATGTACCACTAACCAGCGCTGGGCCACGCCAGCATAGTTGCTGGGGACCTCCAGGTAGGCGTAGCCATCTGGTAGTTCCGTCATCTCGCTCAACTCAGTCTCAGCCACGAGTCTCTTGGCCTCGGCCAGTGTCTCCGGCACGCGCGTCAGCCAACGAAACGCTTTCAATTCCTTCAGGTTGGAAGCGCTGTAGAGGGCACTGTCCACGACGAGGTAACAGTCATCTTCGCCTTTCATCTGCTGGCAGAAGGCCTGGATGGTGTCGGGGAAGCTTTCCTTGTCGCTTTGGTTGCCGCTCAAGGCTTCCATCCAGACCGGCAGCTGCGAGCGCTGACCCGTGATCAGATTGAGCACAACCTGCTTCAGGTCCGGGCGATGATCTTTCGAGAAGCCATAGGTGATCTCGACCGCTTCGATGTGCGGCTCCTCGGCCGAATACTGCCCATGCAGGTGGAAACTGCTGCTGTCCAGATGAAAGAAGCGGTGCTCAATGCCGCAAGTCGCCAGTGCCTGCCGGGCCGCCTGCGCAAACACCTCGGTCACGCCGCTCTCAAACAACTGGTCCAGACTGCGCCCCAGGGTGTCGTCGTTGAAGTCCTCGGCCACCAGGTGCGGGGCGATCAGCACATCGACCGGCTTGTTATCCAGGTACTGCGGCATCAGGTACAGTGCCCGGCTGGTGAAGCCCAGGCCATTCAACACCATCGCCTGGACCGCAGCCCCGCAGCTGACCTTGCGTTCGCTGGGGCCGACGGCTTGATCGATGGCTTCGATCAGACCAATCTCGTGGCAGATGCCGGCCACAATGCCGAGATGATCAATGCGCTTGGTTTCAAAACGTTGCTCGGTGCTCATGCACCAAGCTTACCGAATATTCTCCGATTCCGCTACTTTCGGGTGCGGAAGGTGGGTTCGAAGATTTGCTGGAGGCACACCCGCGTTTGACGCGGGAGGCGATTCGTGCAGCCTTGAAGTTTGCGTCTCAGGCTTTACGCATGGGAAATCCGTGCCCTTGCTCTTTGAGATGAGGATGAAGTATACTCGCGGCGGCTCAAATCGAACGAAAGAGGTTGGAACATGCCCGCACCCTTGTATGCACTCATCATGGCCGGTGGATTTGGTACCCGTCTCTGGCCGCGCAGCCGCACCCAACATCCCAAGCAGTTTCTGGACCTGACCGGCGATCTGTCCATGCTGCAACAATCGCAGCGACGTTTGCTGCCGCTCATCCCGCCGGAAAAAACGCTGGTAGCCACCAACCAGCGGTACGTCGATCTGGTCGAGCGGCAATTGCCGGACCTGCCGCCCGAAAACATCCTGGGGGAGCCGGTTGGCCGCGGCACCGCGGCCGCGGTGGGGCTGGCCGCCGTTCACCTGCGAAAGCGTGACCCCCAGGCCATCATGGCCGTGCTGACCGCCGATCACCTGATCAAAAAAACGGACGCCTTCCGCAACGCCTTACGCGCTGCTTCTCACGTGGCGGCTGAAGGCTGGCTGGTCACCCTGGGCATCAAACCCGGCTACCCCGAAACCGGCTACGGCTACATCGAGCGGGGCGACTTTTTGGGCATGGTCGGCGACTTCGAGGGCTACCGCGTGGCGCGCTTCGTGGAAAAACCCGATCTGGAAACCGCAAAAGCCTACGTAGAGAGCGGAAATTACGTCTGGAACAGCGGCATGTTCATCTGGCGGGTGAGCCGCATCCTGGAAGAAATGGAAAAACACATGCCCGAAATGTACGCCGGTCTGTGCACAATCGAAACCGCTATCGGCACCCCACGCTTCTCCGCAGTCCTGGATGAGACTTTCTCCCAACTCCCCAATCAGACCATCGACTATGGCATCATGGAAAAAGCCGAGCGGGTTGCCGTGCTGCCGGTGGACATCGGCTGGAACGATGTGGGCAGTTGGTCCGCGGTCTACGATGTGCTGCCGCGCGACCAGATGAACAACGTGGTGGTGGGCCGGCACGTGTCGCCCGACACCAAAAACAGCCTGATTTACAGCCCCAAGCGTCTGGTAGCCACCATTGGCCTGGATGACATCGTGATCGTGGACACCGACGACGTGCTGCTGGTTTGCCCCCGCTCACGTGCCCAGGACGTCAAGAGCGTGGTCGAATTGCTCAGAGCCAACGGCGAATCCGGCTATCTGCACGGCGCCATCATCCCGCAACCCCTCACCCAGGAGCAGATCGATGCGCTCTTCGAGGTGGCGAATTCGCTCGAAAAAGTGCTGCTCAGCCTGATGCTGCACGCCGGGCTGTGGCCCAGTTACATCGCTCGCCTGACCACCGACGACTTCGACCTCATCCGTGGCTGGGTCACCACGCCCGGAGGGGTGCGCCCCCTGCCAGCCGTCACCCGCGAATATCTCTTCCAATGGATGCGCGAGCGGGACAGCCTGACTTTCTCTTTTGCCGACGAATGGGGCGACAGCCAGACGGTCAAGGCGCGCATCGAAGAGATCGGCAGGCGCGCCAACGTTCCGCTCACAGTGGACAATTTGTTTGAAACCCTGGCAAGAGCGCTGTTCAATACCAGCGAGGAGGGACGGGCGATTCAAAGCGCGCTGGGAGAGGAAGCCGCTCTGGTGCGGGTGCCCCTGGAAGCGCTGTTCCCCTTCTCTCTAAATGACTTCTCAGGACAGGAGGGCAACAGCCTGGGGGAGCGGGCGCACGCAGTTCTCGACCGGGCCGCCCGCGCCATGGGGGCACAGCCGGCAGATTAGTCGATCAACCCCTTTGTGCGCGCTTCCCGCACCGCGTCGAAGCGGTTGGTTTGCCCCAATTTTTTTAGAATCCGTTTGGCGTGGCTGCGCACGGTTTCTTCACTGATGAACAAAGCCTTGGCGATCTCCCGGTAGGGTAACGGCTTTGCCATCCATTGCAGCACCTCCAACTCTCTGGCAGTCAGGGAGATGGACGGCCCCGAGCGGGGGCGGCTGGGCAGATCGTCGAGCACCTTTCTGGCAACCGCGGGGTGCAGGTACGCTTCTCCCCTCGCAATGGTGCGGATAGCGCGTTTCAACTCGATGGGTTCGATCTCTTTCAAGACGTAACCGTCCACACCGACCTCCAGAATATCCACCGTTTTGTCGTCCACCTCGGTGCCGGTCAGGATCAGAATGCGAACGTCGGGGGCTTTTTCTTTGATCGCTTTGGCAATTTCCTTGCCCCCCATGTCGGGCATCACCCGGTCGAGCAAGACCACATCCGGCCTGAGCATGGCGGCCATTTGTACGGCCTCCCGCCCGTCGCCGGTTTCGCCCACCACCTCCAACCCCGGCTCGATTCGCAACACCATCGCCAACCCCTTTCGCACGACCGCGTGATCGTCCACGATCAGGATGCGAATGGGATCATTCAAAATATCGCCTCCCGTTCACTGGAACACAAATTTCGATCCGGGTGCCTTTGCCGGGCTGGCTGGAGATGTCGCACCTCCCCTCCAGCGCGTGGATGCGCTCGCGAATGCCGTGCAGGCCGAATTTTTCGCGGTTATGCGCGCGGGCCAGCACAATCGCCGGGTCGAAACCCTGTCCCTGGTCCTCGATACGCAGCATGACCTGCTCCGGCCCAACTTTCAGAAACACGTGCGCCTCGTCCACCCCGGCGTGCTGCGCGCAATTTGCCAGAGCTTCCTGCGTGACGCGGTACAGATTTCGCCGGATGGCGGAGGGGAGACGATCAAAGTCGCCGTCAGCCGTGAAATGTACCTGAAATTTTTGGCTGCCTGCGCACGAGGTGACATAGCTGCGAATGTCTTCCTTGAATTGTGCCAGCGTGAGCTTGGAAGGCCACAGGTTGAAGATCGAGTGGCGCACCTGATCGCGCACCTGGATGGCGAGGGCGTGCAATTCTTTGAGTTCCTCCCGCACGATGTCCCCGTGTTCGGGCAGCATGTTGATACAGGCATCCAGCGAGAAGATGATCCCGAACATGGATTGCGCCACTGTGTCGTGGATGTCGCGCGCGATGCGGTTACGTTCCTGTTCGATGGCCAGTTGTTGGGCGCGGTCGATGCACAGCATGGTGGTGCCCAGCGCGACCGCGGCCTGGCCGGCCACCAGTTTCAGCGTCTTGATGTGTTCGTCCGGTATGTGGGGCGATCCGGTCGCCACGATCAGCACCCCCACCGAGTGTTCGCGCAGCGCCAGGGGCAGCACCAGCCCGGTTTCCTCCCCCAGCCAATCGTTGAGCGCGGGGGAAGTGCTCAATTCGTCCTTGTCCGTACACCAATAGGTTTTCTGGGTCTGGATCGCGGCGGTGATCAGCCCTTCGGCATCCAGCGGGATGGAAGGCAGGGCGGGCGCGTTCTCGGCAGGGTGGATAGCCCAGGAGGAGATGGCGTACGCCTCGGGTTCGGTCAACCCGAGCACCACGCGCGGGAAACCCAATTCACCGGTAATGGCCGAGAGCACGCGTTGCTGCACAGATTTGACGTCCGGCGCGGCCTGGAGCAGCAGCGTCAAGTCGTAGATGATCTGCAATTGCAGATTTTCGTTAGACAATTCGAGTGCTGTCTGGTTTTTTCGAGACGGCAAGATGCCCATGTTTTTTCCTTCCATAGCCTGATAAAATTGTATCACTATTGTTGTGAAAACGTACCCCCATAGGGTATTTTTTTCTCCCCTGGGGGTGATGCGGGAATCACCCCTAAAGGGGTTGACGTACGAAGGGGGAACATATATGATTCCTAAAGCGGGGTACAGGATGGAAGACATTTTGTATACCCCTTCAAAACGAAGGGTTTCACGCCTCAAAGGAGCGAGTCTATGTCCGAGATACAAGCCGATAGCGTGTTGGACTGCAGCGGGATGCTGTGCCCTCTTCCGGTGGTCAAGACCACCAAAGCCATCAAACAGATGGAAGTCGGCCAGGTGTTGAAAATGATCGCCACTGATCCGGGCGCGCCGCCCGACATGCAGGCCTGGAGCCGGCAGACAGGCAACGAGCTGCTGGAACATTACGAAGAGGATGGCAAGTTTATCTTTTTTATCAAGCGCGTCAAATAAGGACGCGCTTGTCTTTTTAACTGGAGGTTTGCTATGTCCAAGTCAGATCCGTCTGCCCCCAAGCGTCTTGCGATGATCTCGAGCAAAGGGACGCTGGATTGGGCTTACCCGCCTTTCATTCTCGCCACCGCTGCCGGTGCGATGGGGTGGGAAGTGCAGATATTTTTCACTTTCTATGGCCTGCCATTGCTTTGCCGGGATCTGAAAGCCGCGGTGTCTCCGTTGGGCAACCCGGCTATGCCGATGAAGATGCCCTTTGGCCCGGAGGGCTTTCAAAAGATCAACTGGCCTATTCCAACCGCGTTGATGGCCGCTCCCGGCTTCAATAGTGTCGCCACCGGTTTGATGAAAAAGACGTTTCAAAGCAAGGGGGTTGCCACCATTGAAGAACTGCGTGAAATGGCTGTCGACCTGGACGTTGGGTTGATCGGCTGCCAGATGACCATGGACGTCTTCGGTTTCAAGAAGGAAGACTTTATCGAGGATGCCATGATTGGCGGCGCGGCCACTTTCCTGGAATTCGCAGCCGACGCGGATGTGTCGCTGTTCATTTAACCATCACCAGATTTCCCCGCTAAACCCAGCGGGAAGAGCGAGAGGCACGTAGTTGTGCCATCTGTTTATGCACCCCAGGCTTGTTCCTGGGAATCCACCACACAGGAGTTGTTTTTATGTGGGAAGAACTCGACGACGAAGATATCAACCAGGTGCTATACGTACAGACGCACGGCCGCGAGTCGCCGGAGCGCAGTGCGACCCCGTTTTTTCTAGCCACCGCGGCTGCGGCCATGGACAACGAGGTCGCCATCTATTTCACCATGAACGGTCCCCAACTGCTGGCCAAAGGCGCGCCCGAAGAGATCATCGTACCCAAAGCGGGCGGCGGCGGCAAAGAATTGCGCTTTTTCATCGACCAGGCTTTGAGCATCGGCGTGCGCCTGCTGGTCTGCCAACCCTCCCTCGACCTGCACGGCTTCACCATGGAAGACATGATCGAGGGCGTCGAAATGATCGGCGGCGCGGCCTTCAACGCCATGGCCATCGAAGCCGACGCGGTGATCTCATTTTAGGAGTGTGAATATGGGTTTGTTTGCTGACAAATACCCGGAAGTACCCTACGAAGAAAAACTTCGCCTGTGGGAGGAGGTCAAGGCCGACGAACGCTTCCCGGACTACCTGTATGGTTGCTACGAATGCGGCATTTGCGTGGCTGCCTGCCCCTCGGCGCGCTTTTACGATTTCTCCCCCCGCAAGATCGCCCAGGCCGCGGCCCGTGAAGACGTCGAACTGATCTTCGAGCAGATGAACGACGATGTGTGGAACTGCTCGCAGTGCTTCTCGTGCAACCGCTGCCCGCGGCAGAACTCGCCCGGCGGCCTGATCACCATCCTGCGCGAGGTGGCGGTCAACAATGGCCTCAAATCCGCGCAGCAAGCCCTGGAAGGCTACAGCCGCATCGTCTACAAGATCATGGGCACCGGCACCCAGGTCTCGCCCGACATGCTGCAACCCGACGCCTTCCCCGACTGGGGGCCGCAGGTCAAACAAGTCTCCGACGAACTGGATTTGTGGCGCCGCGCCCTGCCCCCCGAAACCCTGCACACCACCAAAACCGGCTGGCAGGTGGACGACAAAACCCTGATCGAACTGTATCTCATCTGGTACAACACCGGCGTGATGGACATGATCGCCAACGTCGATGAAGGCCTCAACCTGATCCTGAGTGATGTGATGGAAGAGATGCTCGAAGACGCCGGCTACGAGATCGATTTTTAGGAGAGAGCAATGGCTGTACTGACCCAAGAAATTACCACCAAACGAACCTTCGACCGCAGCACCTATGAGCCTGGCGAGGACTTTCACGAAATCCTCGACGATCTGGAACGCCGCGGCGAACTGATCATCCAACGCGTCCCCGAACCCTACATCGAGGTGATGACCAAATACGGGCGCACCAAGAAAATTCCCCTGCAAAACACCTGGCACCACAAATCCTGCGGCCAGTGCGGGCACATCCCCGGCTACTCCACCGCCATCTTCTGGATCGGGCGCAAACTCGGCCTGAACTACATCGACCCCACCGACCAGACCTCCTGCACCGCCTGGAACTACTACGCCTCCGCCACCTCCAACGCGGCTGCCCAGGCCGCAGTGGCCCACCGCAACTTCGCCGCAGCCTACGAGACCGGCTACTACCCCATCATCCACTGTGGCACCTCCTACGGCCACTACAAAGAGACCCGCGAAGAGATCATGCACCACGAACACCTGCGCCACCAGGTGCGTGACGTGCTCGCCAAACTGGGCAAGCCGCTGGTCATGCCCGAAGAAATCGTGCACTACTCCGAATGGATTTACGCCATGAAAGAGATGATCGCGGAAAAGCAGGTGCGCGACTTCTCGGACATCCGCGTCACCGTACACCCGGCCTGCCACTACTACAAACTGGTCGAGGAAGACGCCATCTACGACGAAGACATCTACGGCGGCCAGCGCACCGCCATCGTCACCGGCCTGATCAGCGCGCTGGGCGCGCAGCCCATCGACTACTCCACCTGGTACGACTGCTGCGGCTTCGGCTTCCGCCACATCCTGGTCTCGCGCGACTTCACCCGCTCGTTCGCTACCCAGCGCAAAATCGAGATCATGAAAGAAGAAGCCGATCCCGACGTGGTCATCTCCCACGACACCGGCTGCGTCACCACCCTGGACAAAAGCCAGTTCGCCACCGGCGTGGCACACGGCGCCAACGTCGGCATCCCGGTCATGTCCGACGCCCAATTCGCAGCCCTGGCCATGGGCGCGCACCCCTACAAAGTCTGCCAACTGCACTGGCACTCCACCGACTACCGCCCCCTGCTCGAAAAAATGGGCATCGACCACGAGAAAGCCTGGGCTGAATTCGAAGAAGACCTCGAACGCCTCAAATCCGGCGAGATCGAATACCTGACGTGGGAGGATGTAGGGTAAGTAGGGACGGGTGACCGGGGACCGAAGACGGAAGCCTGCCCCCCTGACACCTGCCCCCTGACACCTACCCCCCTGACACCGATACCTAACTACGGAGAGAAACATATGCCATCAGACAACGTACTCATCATTGGCGGCGGCCCGGCAGGGCTGGAAGCCGCTCGCCTGCTGGCCGGCATCGGCACGCGCGTCACCCTGGTCGAAAAACGCGACTTTTTGGGCGGCACGCCCATCGCCGAACGTTACGCGGCCCTCACCCACGGCTTCCACGACGCCGAGGAGATGATGAACAAGATGATCCAGGACGTCACCAACAGCCCCCTGGTGGATGTGCGCCTCGGATCGACCGTCACCGCCGCGGAGGGTGAGGCCGGGAACTTCAAAGTCACGGTGGTCAAATCCGGCAACGGCAAAGG
Source organism: Anaerolineales bacterium (assembly GCA_027019845.1). GTDB lineage: Bacteria > Chloroflexota > Anaerolineae > Anaerolineales > JABWBV01 > JALUWE01. The sequence goes on from JALUWE010000051.1 coordinate 10,571, forward strand.
AGAAGACATCGTCGAAGCCGGCGCGGTCATCATCGCCACCGGATTCCAGCACTTCGACCCCGGCCGCGAGACCCAGATGTACGGCTACTACGAATACGACGACGTGATCACCCTGGCCGACGCAGAAGGGATGCTCAAAGACGGCCACTTCAACAAACCCTCCAACGGCCAGGTGCCCGAACGGGTGTGCTTCATCCAGTGCGTCGGCTCGCGCGACCGGCAGATCGGCAACGAATTTTGCTCCAAAGTGTGCTGCGGCATTTCCTCCAAGCAGGCCATCGAAGTGCGCCAGGTCTCTCCTTCCACCAAAGTCTTCATCTTCTACATCGACATGCGCATGTACGGCTACTGGGAGAACGAAATCTACTGGCCCGCCCAGGAAAAGTACCACGTGCAGTACATCAAAGGCATCGTCACCGAGATCATCAAAAAAGGCGACCGCCTGCTGATCCGCGGGGAAGACACCACCATGGGCCGCCCGATGGAAGTGCCGATGGACATCGTGGTGCTGGCCGTGGGCATGGAAGCCAGCATGGGCACCCGCCAGATGGCGCAAATTTTTGGCGTCAAACAAAACAAATACAAGTTTATCGACGTGCCCCACGACGCTCTCAACCCGGTTGGCACCTCTGTGCCGGGTGTGTTCGTGGCGGGTGCGGCTGCCGGCCCCAAAGACCTGGACGATTCGATCAGCATGGCCGGGACCGCTGCCATCCAGGCTGCCGGCCTGGTGCGCAAACTCGCAGCCGTGTAGAGCCTGGAGCGTAGAGCCTCGTTGTTGGATGTCGCCACCTGCCGACCTGCGATCACCATGGACATCACCTCCCTGACCACCAGCGGCCAACCGGTTGATCTGGACGCGGCCCGCGAATTCATGCAGGCCACCCTCGAAAAGATCACCCGCACCGAACTGCATGACATCGAAGCCGAGTTGCAGGAAAAAGGCCGCCGGATGCAGGCCATGCTGGCCCCGGACTCGCTGGCCGCCCTCGACGAAGCCCGGATGCTCGCCTTGTTGCGCGCCGTCTTCGCCACCCGCCGCCGCGCCCGCGCCATCCTGGCGGCCATCGGTCTGGAGGAGATGAAAGCCGCTATCCACGACCTGCTCTACCAGCCCGAACCCGTGGAAGTCCGCTTCCAGCGTTTCGTGGACCGCATGACCGGCTACTTCGACGACATCCGCGTGCTGCGCCCGCGCAAATCCTCCGACAGCCGCGCCAAGCAAAGCGCAGAAGATGCCGCCCTTCAGGAAAACATCTTCTGCGATCTGGCCAGCGAACTGCTGCACTTCACCAACCCCGAAGAACACTGGCTCTGGACGCGCTGGATTTGGGACCCCAGCGCGGGCACCGGCGCCATGCCCCTGGTCACCATGGACGAAGTCGATTTGTTCGGCACGACCGTCGGCGAAACCTACCTCAAACTGGGCATCGCCACCCAGTTCATCCGCATGACCGCGGAAGCCGCCGACCTCTCGGGCATTGGCAGCAGTCCCTACGGGATCGATGTCTTTCTATCCTGCGTTTACGTGGTCTACATGTACACCACCCTGCGCCTGCGCATGACCCAGGAATTCAACAAAATCGTGCCCCAAATGCCGGAACTCACCCGCCGCATTTTGGGCGTCTGGAAGCTGGAAATTTAGAAACGCCGAGGGCACGAAGATGTACGCCTCACGCCCGGCGCCCCTCCGCGTAACCCCCCAACTCTGAAGGAGAAGCTATGCCTCTACCCGTCGAACAACAAAAAGTGATCCAGGAAGCGGTCAAAGAACACGAACACCTGGTCGTGGACGGCATGGACATCTCCGGTCACTGGAACCGGATGTTCGGCCAGCGTGTGATCTTCGACTACGACTACGCAAACCTGGAAAAAGTGACCAGCCTGCCCGGCGGTGAATCGTTGGGCTGGTGCTACGGCTGCGCCAAATGCACCGCGGTCTGCCCCATCGACATCGTGGGCGATTACTCCCCGCGCAAAATTCACCGCAAAACCCAGATGGGCATCGACCTGTTCACCTCCGACGACCTGTGGCTGTGTACCACCTGCATGAACTGCCTGCGCGTCTGCCCCAAAGAAGTCAACATGATCCAGATCATGCCCGCGGTGCGCGAGCAGGCCGTGTTGGCAGGCAACGTGCCCGAAGAGCTGCAAAAAGCCTTCGAAGACACCGCCAAATACGGCAACCCGCTCGGCCAATCGCAGCGCAAACGCGCCGCCTGGACCAAGACCGCCGGAGTGCCGGTGCCGATCATCAAAGACCTGGGCCGCCCGGTGGACGTGCTCTGGTACGTCGGCTCCTACCCCTCCTATCACCCGCGCGGCCAGGACGCGGCCCGTGCCGCCGCCCGCATCTTCAACGCTCTGGGCATCGACTTCGCCATCCTGGGCCGGGAAGAAAAAGACGATGCCGACTCCCAACGCCTGGCAGGTGAGATCGGCCTGTTCGAGATGATGGCCGAACACAACATCTCCGTGTTCGAGAAATACGAGTGGAACGTCATGGTGGTCACCGGGCCCCACGAGTACAACGCCTTCAAGAACGAATACCCCAAGATGGGCTTCGAGCGCCCCATCCTGCACTACACCCAGTTCCTGGTGCAGCACCTCGACAAACTCAAACCGCTGCTCAAACACGAGATCAACCGCACCGTCACCTTCCACGACCCCTGCTATTTGGGCCGTCACAACGGCGAATACGACGCGCCGCGCGAATTGCTGCGTGCCATCCCGGGCCTCAAACTGGTCGAAATGGGGCGCTGCCGCGAGAACGGTTACTGCTGTGGCGGCGGCGGCGGTGGTATGTGGCTCGACTCCTTCACCCAAAACCACACCACCATGCGCCTCTCCGAACGCCGCGTGCTGGAGGCCGTCGAATACGGCGCGGAAGTGCTCTCCGTCTGCTGCCCCTTCGAGGTCTCCCGCTTTGAAGACGGCGCAAAATCCACCGGCAACGACCAACTGGACGTGTTGGACATCCTCGAATTGCTGGACCAATCCATGAATGGCGGATAGCCGCTGGAAAAAATTGACAGTTATCCTGAACCAACCCAACACAACTTAAACTCAAAACTCGAACGGAGCCGCATGTATGAACATCATCGTCGCAATCAAACACATCCCCAGCCTGGCCGATGAATTGGAACTCAACGCCGAAGGCACCAACCTGGATTTCGACGAAGTAGATTTCACCCTCAACGAATTCGACGAACACGCCATCGAGCAAGCCGTGCTGATCAAAGAGGCCAGCGGCGGCAGCGTCACCGTGATCGGCGTGGACGTGATCGAAGAATTGGACGGCGTGCTGCACACCGCACTGGCCAAGGGCGCGGACAAAGCCGCCAAGATCGTCGGCGATTTCGAGCCGGGCATCGACTCCCACACCCAGGCGCGCTGGCTGGCCGATGCCATCCAGGGCATGTCCCCCGACCTGGTGCTCACCGGCGTACAGGCTGCCGACGACCTGGACGGGCAGATCGGCCCCATGCTGGCCGCCTACCTGGACATGCCCTACGTCGGTGTGGTGATGGGCGTGGAAGCCGCGGATGGAAAGGCCACCGTGTACAAAGAATACTCCGGCGGTGTGATGGCAAAATTCGAAGTAGACCTGCCCGCGGTGATCGGCGTGCAGGCCGCCACCTCCCCCCCGCGCTACGCACCGATCAGCAAAATCCGCCAGGTGGCCAAAACCGCGGAGATCGAAGAGATCGAAGTGGATGAAGAAGGCGACGGCGCCGGCCTCACCCTGCGCAAGATGGCGCCCCCCGTTTCCGCCGGGCACGCCGAAATGCTCGACGGCGATGCCGAAGAAGTGGCCGAAAAGATCATCGAAATCATAAAGAGCGCGGGCTGTTGTAGTGGGAGGGTAGACAGGGTAGACAGGGTAGACAGGGTAGACAGGTAAACAGGTAAACAGTCAGACAAGTCAGACAAGTCAGACAAGTCAGACAAGTTAGACAGGTAGACAGGTTGCTCGAAAGCCGCACCTGACCCCTCGTAAGGCGTAATTACCCAATTACCCAATTACCCAATTACCCAATATCATCCTTCGACTTCAGGCTCACTCCGTTCGCCTTCCGCTCAGGATGCAATTAACCAATTACCAATTACCAATATCCAATTACCCAACTCCCCCCAACCCCAACCTCACAACTCGAACTCCCAACCCTGAAGGAGCACCATGAGCAACGACATCCTGGTAATCACCGAACACCTCGACGGAAAAGTGGCCGACATCTCCTACGAAATGGTCGGCAAAGCCAAAGAGCTGGCCGCGGCCTGGGGTGGGCAGGCCATTGCCGTGTTGATGGGCAGCGGCATGGCCGAACAGGCCGCCACCTTTGCCTCCGACGCCACCCTGTACGTGGACGACCCCGCGCTGGCGCACTTTAACCCCGAAGCCTACGCCCGCGTGGTGGCCGCGCTGGTCGAACAAAAATCCCCCCGGCTGGTCATGTTCGGCTCCACCTCGGCCGGCATGGACCTGGCCGCCTGGCTGTCGGCCAAAACCGGCGCGCCCTGCGTGGCCTACGTCAGCGATTTGCAGGCCGAGGGCGACACCCTGGTCGCCACCAGCCAGGTGTACGCCGGAAAAATGGCCGCCGAAGCCATCCCCGAAGGTGACACCGCCATCGTCACCGTGCTGGCCGGCGCGTTTCCCGCGGACCCCGGCCGGGGCAGCACCACCCCCGAACAGACCGCACCCCCGGCCTCCCTCGATGGGCTGCGCACCCGTTTCGTCGAAATGATCATGCCCGAAGCCGGAGATATCGACATCACCGCCGAAGAGAAACTGGTCGCGGTGGGGCGCGGCATCGGCGGTGAAGACAACATCGAGCTGGCCGAAGAACTGGCCGAGGCCCTGGGCGCCGCGCTCGCCGCCTCCCGCCCGATCACCGATGCTGGCTGGCTGCCCAAGACCCGGCAGGTCGGCAAATCCGGCGTCACCGTCAAACCCAAACTCTACCTCATGCTCGGCATCTCCGGCGCGCCCGAACACATCGAAGGCATGAAGGACGCCGAACTGATCATCGCCATCAACACCGACGAAAACGCCCCCATCTTCGACGTCGCCCACTACGGCACCACCGAAGACCTCTTCGACGTGGCCGAAGCCATGCTCGAAATACTCGAGTGACGGTGTCCAGTATCCAGTGTTCAGTTTTCAGTGTTCAGTTTTCAGTTCAGGACTGAACGCCGAGACAGGAGTTCCCCTTGCTCACGACTATCGAACGCATCCTCTTCATTCTCTTGTCGCTGGTCTTCGTCGGCGGGCTGACCGCGCGCGGCTTCTACGGCATCTACAAAATCGTGCGCAGCGGGCGCCCGGCCCCGCCCCTCAAAGACGTGCCCAAAAAGATGCTGGTCGCCTTCCTGGAAGTAGGCCTGCAAAAACCGATTTTCCGCGCCCGTCCGGTGTTGAGCACCTTCCACGCCTTCATCTTCTTCGGTTTCAGCTACTACTTCCTGGTCAACGTCACCGATGTGCTGGAGGGCTTTGTGCCCGGGTTCGAGCTGATCTACGGCGGCGCAGCCCTGCCCAACGCGCCCACCGGCCTGGTCAACCTGTTCAACGTGATCGCCGATGTGCTCAGCGTGCTCACGCTGACCGGTATGGTGGCCTTCCTGGTGCGCCGTTTTCTGGGCAACGACAAACGGTTGCGCTTCAACCCCGGTGTGTTGCTGCACCCCAAAGTGCAAAAAGGCGCGGTACACCGCGATTCCGCCATCGTCGGCGTGTTCATCCTGCTGCACGTTGGCTCGCGCTTCCTGGGGCAGGCCTTCCGTTTGGCCGAAAATGGCCGCCCCGACCCGTTCATGCCCTTCGCCAGCCTGGCCGCCAACCTGTTCAGCGGCATGTCCGAAGCCGCCCTCACCGCCGGCATACACGTCACCTGGTGGCTGGCCATCGGCCTGATCGTGCTCTTCTTCCCCTATTTCGTGTACAGCAAACACATCCACCTGATGGTCGCCCCCCTCAATTTGGGGCTGGCCAAGCAGACCCCGCGCGGCCAGCTCGACCCCGCCGCGCCCGACGAAGACGCGGACCCCGGCGTCAAGACCCTGCAAGAGCTGCCCTGGACGCGGCTGCTGGACGCCTACGCCTGCATCATGTGCAACCGCTGCCAGGACGTCTGTCCGGCACATGCGCAGGGACGCGTGCTCTCCCCCTCCGCGTTGGAGATCAACAAACGCTACCTGATCAACCAGCACTTCTCCGCGCTGGTGGCCGGGGACGCGCCGCCCATCGTGCTCACCGAACAGGCCATCAGCCCCGAGGCGGTCTGGGCCTGCACCACCTGTTACGCGTGCGTGCAAATCTGCCCGGTCGGCAACGAGCCGATGGCCGACATCGTGGACATCCGCCGCCGCATGATCATGGAAGCCGAAGAGATCGATTCCGGCGTGCAGAGCGCGCTGGAATCCCTGGCCAAGAACGGCAACTGGTTCGGCAAGGGCAGCCGCGCCCGCGCCCGCTGGACCAAAGGGTTGGATTTCAAGATCAAAGACCTGAGCAAAGAACCCGCCGAGTACCTGTGGTTCGTGGGCGATACCGCCTCGTTCGACACCCGCGTCATCCCCATGACCCAGACCGTGGCGCGGGTGCTGACCCACGCAGGGGTGGATTTCGGCATCCTGTACAAGGCCGAGCGCAACGCGGGCAACGACGTGCGCCGCGTTGGCGAGGAGGGGCTGTTCGAGCAACTGGTGGAGGAAAACCTGGCCGCTTTCGGTAAGAGCCAGTTCGAGCAAATCTTCACCACCGACCCCCACTCACTCAACGCCCTGCGCAACGAGTACCCGCAATACGGCGGCATGTGGAAAGTCCACCACTACGCCAATTTCATTTTGCAATTGATCGAAGATGGCCGTCTGCAACTCAAACACAAACTCAGCCACCACCGCGGGGTGTACCACGACCCCTGCTACCTGGGGCGCTACAACGGCGGTTACGCCGCGCCGCGCAAATTGATCCAGATGCTGGGCGTGTCGTTGCTCGAAATGCCGCGCAACCGCGAAAATTCCTACTGCTGCGGCGCGGGCGGCGGCCAAATCTGGATGGGTGTCACCCCCGAGGGCGAGCGCCCCGCGGAAAACCGCATCCACGAAGCCCTGTCCGTGCTCTCCCCCGCGGCCAACGGCAGCACGGCCTCCCGCAAACCGCTCTTCATCGTCGCCTGCCCCAAAGACGTGGTCATGTACACCGACGCGGTCAAGACCACCGGCAGCGAAGACAAAATCGAAGTGCGCGACATCATCCAACTGGTGGCCGAAGCCCTCGGCTGGGTGGACGCGGACGGCCAACCCATCCAGGCCGAGGCGGAAAGCGTGAGCGTGGCGGCCTGAAATGCAGGACCCGGCCCCCGACCCCGACGACATCACCCCGCGCATCGCAGCCGGAATCGCCGGACGGTTGCGCGCCCTGGTCATTTCCCTCGACCGGCTGGACCGGCTGGAATCCGGCAGCGGCGAGTGGCGCGCCCGCTTCGAGCAGCACGAGCTGCCCGAGGCGGCCCTCGAACTCACTCTGCGCGGCCTGCGCACCGCGGCCGACCCGCTCAACTTCACCATCCTGCGCACCCTGTGTGCCGCTGAATCCCATTCGTTGAACGCCCTGATCGAGGCCACCGGCCTGGGGCGTTTGCCGCTTTCCGAGCGGCTCAACGACCTGGTGCAGGTCGGCATGGCGGTCCGCCTGATCGACACCGACCACGCCCAAATCACCCCCGCGGGCGCGGGGATGGTGCAGCTAATCGAAACGCTCGCCAGCCTTGCGCAGCGGTCGTACGCACAGGCCAACCGATAAACAAACCCGACAAATCCGACAAGTAACGGTACTTACGCAGTTGAGACCTCCCAGGCCTACTACCACACGATGCAGGAAGAGTTTACCCAAAACAGATTGCCTCCGGGCATCTCCATGCGCTTTGAGACCTGTGAGGTCTGGGTGCGACTTTTCAAGTTCGTAAGTCCTGCAAGTAAGACAAGTAAGACAACCTGGACAAGCCAGACAAATTAGACGAGTAAGACAAATCAGACAAGTAAGACAAGTCAGACAAATCCGACAAGTAAGACAAGTCAGACAAATCCGACAAGTAAGACAAGTCAGACAAATCCGACAAGTAAGAC
>JALUWE010000052.1 GCA_027019845.1 Anaerolineales bacterium
GAGGGGGTGAGGAGGGGAGGGGGGGAGGAGGTGAGAAGGGGAAGAGGGGAGGAGGGGAAGGGGAGCAGACCGGTGCGGGCCGCCCAGTATGCGCCGCCGAGAGTCAGGCCGATGAGCAGCAGAATGCCGCCGCGCAAGAGGGTTTTCCGCCGGATGCGTTTCCGTGAGGCAGGGGAAGACGAGGGGGTTTCGTTCACCCCCTAATTTTGCTCTGCAATGCCGGATTTGTAAAGCGGGAATGTCAGGTGGGATGGATTGCAGATTCGTGGCTGATTTCAGGAATTCAACGCTTGATAGGTGTAGGCGGGAAGAAATCTTTCCGGTTTTGCTTTTGCTTCAAGCACTTCCCAAAGCCTTTCGGTTGTTTCCCATTGAAGAATGGTATCACCGCAAAAGTTACATACCAGCGCTGGAATTCTTTCGATGACAACCGATACGCCTTGTCGGGTAAATACTTGAGAAATATAACGCTCTTCGTATTCCCCGTTACATTCTTGAATTGTGCATTTCATGACCGATTCCTTTGGGTTGGCGAAATCCAATGGCAATGACTTCTTGTTCTTTCATGTGCTTGCTCAGTTTACACTACCATCATGCTCCTCAAAGCCCATGCGGTACAGCCGCGCGTAGGCGCGGTTCAGGGCCAGCAGTTCGGCGTGCGTTCCCATCTCGACGATTTCACCGTGATCCAGCACCACGATGCGGTCCGCGTTGACGATGGTAGACAGGCGGTGGGCGATCACGAAGGCGGTGCGGCCTTTGAGCAGCCGCGCCAGCGCGGTCTGGATGATTTGCTCGGTCTGGGTGTCCACGCTGGAGGTGGCCTCGTCCAGGATCAGGATGCGCGGGTCGGCCAGCAGGGCGCGCGCGAACGAGACGAGCTGGCGCTGGCCCTCCGAGAGCAGCACGCCGCCCTCCTCGACCGGGGTATCGTAGCCCTCACGCAGGTTGGTGATGAAGTCGTGCGCGCCCACCGCGCGGGCCGCGGCTTCGATTTCCTCGTCGGTGGCGTCCAGCTTGCCGAACAGGATGTTGTCCTTCACTGTGCCGCCGAACAGGAACGGCTCTTGCAGCACGATGCCCATCTGTTTGCGCAAACTGGCCTGCGTGACCGTGCGCAGATCGTAGCCATCGATGCGCACCGCGCCGCGGGTGGGGTCGTGGAAACGCGCCAGCAGCCTGACCAGGGTGGATTTGCCCGCTCCGGTCTCGCCGACCAGCGCGATGGTGGCGCCGGCGGGGACGTGGAGGTGGATGTCCTGCAACACGAACTCACCGTCTTCCTGGTAGCGGAACCAGACATGATCGAAGTCCACCTCCCCGCGGATGGCGGGCAGATCGACCGCATCGGGCGCGTCGGCCACCTCCACGGGGCGGTCGAGCAGCTCGAAGATGCGTTCGCCGCCGGCCATGGTGGCCTGGAACATGTCGTACCGCTGGCTCAGGTTACGAATGGGGCCGAAGAAGCGTTCGATGTACAGCACGAAGGCCACCAGCACCCCCGCGCTCAGACTCTCCCCCAACACAGCCGCGCCCCCCAGCCAGACCACCAACGCGGTCGCCACGCTGCCCAAAAAGTCCACCGTCGGGAAGAAGGCCGCCGAGACCTTTTCGGCTTTCAGGTTGACTTCCAGGTTGTGGGCGTTGACCACGTTTTTGAAGTAGTCGTAGTTGATCTCCTCACGCGCGAAGGCCTGCACCACGCGCACGCCGTTGATGTTTTCGGCCAGCACCGAGTTGACCCAACTGTTCGCCAGGCGCACTTTGCGGTACAGCGCGCGGGCGCGGCGGCGAAACAGCGCGGTGACCAGGAACATGAGCGGGAACACCGTGAACGTCAGCAGCGACAGACGCACGTTCATGCTCAGCATGGCGATCAGGATGCCGATCAGGGTGAACACGTCCCGCACGGTAGCCAGCATGGCCCAGGTGATGAAGCGCCGCGCCACGCCCACGTCGTTGATCACCCGCGAGATCACCCGCCCGACGCTGAAACGGCTGAAGAAGCTGAGGGAAAGCCGCTGCAAATGCTCGAACAATCTGGCGCGCAAATCGTAGATCACGCTCTGCCCGACGCGGATCATGATGTTGACGCGCACGAACGTGACCAGCCACTGCACCAGCGCGGTGAGCAGATACAGCACGGTAGCCCACAGCAACACGCGTTGCGAGCCGCGCGTCAGCCCCTCGTCGATGGCGATCTGCACGAAGTACGGGCCCAGCACCACCATCCCAGCCCGGATGGTGACCAGCGCCATAGAGAGGTAGATGCGCGGCGCGTAGGGTTTCAGGAATTCCACAAACCGCCGTGTGACGTAAGGGTCATACCCCTTGAGGTCCTTCTTGTCTTCCAGAATGTAGGCCGGGGGTGTTTTTGGCTTGCGATAGGGAGTGGTTTGTACAGTCACGAGTTACGATTCCCATGGAAGCGTTTTGACATCAAGAGATACCCGGCAATCCATCCACGACTGCGGGGGGCTGCTCTTCCTGCCCGGCCAATTGCAGTTCGTAGATTTCGCGGTACAGGCCGCCCTGGGCCAGCAATTCTGCGTGGGTGCCGCGTTGCACGATCCGGCCGCGCTCCATCACCAGGATCAGGTCGGCGCGGCGCACGGTGGACAGGCGGTGGGCGATCACGAAGGTGGTGCGGCCTACCATCAGGTCGGCCAGGGCTTGCTGGATCAGATGTTCGGTCTCGGTGTCCACGCTGGAGGTGGAGTCGTCCAGGATCAGGATGCGGGGGTTCATCAGCAGGGCGCGGGCGATGGCGACGCGCTGGCGCTGCCCGCCGGATAGCGTGATGCCGCGCTCACCCACGATGGTGTCGTAGCCGTCCGGCATTTGCACGATGAAATCGTGCGCCTGGGCGGCTTTGGCTGCCGCGATGATCTCCTCCTCGGAGGCGTCCGGGCGCCCAAAAGCGATGTTTTCACGCACCGTATCGGAAAAGAGCAGGGAAGATTGCAGCACGATGCCGATCTGCCTGCGCAAGGAGGTCAGTTCTACTGTGCGCACGTCGTAGCCGTCCACCAGCACCGCGCCGCGGGTCACGTCGTAGAAGCGCGGGATCAGGTTGATCAGGGTGGTCTTGCCCGATCCAGTCGGCCCGATCAGGGCGATCACCTGGTTGGGCTGCACTTCGAGGTCAATGTCCTCCAGCGCGGGGACGGCCTCCCCGGCATAGCGAAAACACACCCCCCGGAAGCTGACCGCGCCCGACAGGGGGGGCAGCCGCACCGCGTCCGGCGGGGACTGGATCTCGGGCGGGTGGTCCAGCACCTCGAAGATGCGGTTCAACCCGGCTGCCGCCTCTCCCGCCAGGTTGACCATCCAGGCCAGTTGTTGGGCCGGTTGCGCCATCAGCAGCAGATAGGCGTTGAAGGCCACGATCTCGCCGATGGTCATCTCCCCGCGCAGCACCATGTTGCCGCCAAACCACAGGATCAGGATGGTGCCCAGCGTGACGAGCAGGTGGGTGGTGGGGAACAATTTGGCGAACTCGGCGAACACTTTGACGCGCTGGTGGTAGAGGGCGCGGTTGGCGCGGCTGAAACGACGGATCTCGTAATGCTCGCGCGCGAAGGCGCGCACCACCTGCGCGCCGGTGACGTTTTCTTGCAGCCGGGAGGACAGCTCGCCCAGGGCCTGGTCCACGTTGTAGAACATGCCGCTGATACGGCTGCCGAAGCGGGCGGTGAGCCAAATGAGCGGGATAACGGGCAACACCGCGATGACCGCCAGCCGCGGGTTGTCCAGCAGCATCAAGATGGTGATACTGACGATCAGCAGGCTGACACGCAGCAGTTCCACCAACCCGAAGCCGGTGAAGCGGTCGGTGGAGCGCACGTCTTCGATGCAGCGGCTGATCAATTGGCCGGTTTGGGTGTGATCGTGGTAGGAGAAGGACAGGTGTTGAATGTGATCGTACAACCGGTTGCGCAGGTCGTAGGAGACGTGATGCGCGACCCACGCGCTCAGGTAGCGCTGCCAGAAGGCGATCAGGCCGCGCGCCAGCCCTAAAATCAGGATGACCAGCGCGGCCAGGATCAAAAAGCGGGTGTCACTGCCTATCAGGCCGACATCGATCACCCGGCGGATGATTTCGGGTACCACCAGCTGCACCGCGGTCATCAGCAGCAGCGCGGCCAGCGAGAGGGCGGTCTGCTTCCAGTACGGGCGCAGCAATTGGGGAAGGCGAAGGAGAGGACGCATGGGGAGTTCGAGTTTGTACCTCCTGAGCGGAGGGCCGAACACTGAACACTGAATACTGAACTGCTTACTGCTTACTCCCTATCTCAAAACGAAACTCGGCCTGGTCTACCGGAGTGCGTTGGGTATCGAGGCGTTGCTGGAGGGTGGGGCCGTCTTCGTCGAGGGGGGGGGATTTCTTCATAGAAGAGTTCT
>JALUWE010000053.1 GCA_027019845.1 Anaerolineales bacterium
CCTCAAACCCGGCCGTGAGAAATCCGTGTTACGCCGCCACCCGTGGATATTTTCGGGCGCGGTGGCGCAAACCGAGGGCAAGCCCCAGGCGGGCGAAACCGTGCTCGTCCGGGCCGCGGACGGGCGACCCCTGGCCCGGGCCGCGTACAGCCCCCACTCCCAGATCCGCGGGCGCATCTGGACATGGGACCCGGCGCAGGTCGTGGACGCGGACTTTTTGCGCGCCCGCCTGCAACGCGCAGCCCAAACGCGGGCGGATTTTCTCTCCCCCCAGCAGACCAACGCCTTCCGGCTGGTACACGCGGAATCCGACCGCCTGCCGGGCCTGATCGTGGACCGCTACGCGGACACCGTGGTGATGCAGTGCCTGAGCGCGGGCGCGGAACGCTGGCGCAGCACGTTCGCGGACCTGCTGGCCGGGCTGCCCGGCGTGGCTCGCGTGTACGAGCGCTCCGACGTGGACGTGCGCCAGCTCGAGGGGCTGCCTCCCCGCCGCGGCCCGCTGCACGGCACGCCGCCCCCTGAGCGGCTGCGGATCACCGAAAACGGGCTGCAATTCTGGGTAGACGTGATCCACGGACACAAAACCGGCTTTTACCTCGATCAGCGCGCCAACCGCCAGCTCGTCCGCGATATGGCCGCCGGGAAGAGCGTGCTCAACTGTTTTGCGTACACCGGCGGGTTCGCGGTCTACGCGCTGGCCGGGGGCGCGCAGCAGGTGGTGTCGGTGGACGAGTCCCCTGCCGCGCTGGCATTGGGGGAGGAAAACGTGCGCTTGAACGGGTTCGATCCCGCGCGCGCGGATTGGATTCGGGGGGACGCTTTCCGGGTGTTGCGCCGCTTCCGCGATCAGGGCCGGCAATTCGACTTGATCGTGCTCGACCCGCCCAAATTCGCCTCCACCCCCAGGCAGGCGCAACGCGCGGCGCGCGGCTATAAGGACATCAACCTGCTGGCGTTCAAGCTGCTCCGTCCGGGCGGGCTGCTGTTTACTTTTTCGTGTTCAGGGGGGGTGAGCGGGGAATTGTTCCAGAAAATCGTGGCCGGGGCCGCGCTGGATGCAGCCGCGGAGGCGCAAATCGTAGGCCGGATGACCCAGGGGCCTGACCATCCGGTTGCACTCAATTTCCCCGAGGGGGCCTACTTGAAGGGGCTGGTGGTGGTTAAAAAGTAATCAGTATTCAGTTTACAGTATTCAGTTTCCTGAACACTGATTACCGAATACTGAACAAGTGGAGATGTCGGGAATCGAACCCGAGTCCGAAAGATTAGTTCCTCGAACATCTACGAGCGTAGTCGATTGTTTGCCGGGGTACCGTCCCCGTTGTCGCCGGAAGGGCTACAACCGACAAAAGCGCACTTCCGGCCAGCCGCTGGGACCCGAAAGCCCCTCTTTCACCCGGTTAGCGGCGTCCCCGGATGGCACGCTGACTTTGTGTCGCCCGGGCCAGCACCGGCCAGCGAACGGTACTGGTGGACGTGACCCGCTTTGGGGTCAGACTGCGCTCACTCGCTTAAGCAGCGGTCGCTGCTCAGGCAGCGAGGGGGAGTGCAGCGTAGGAAGGTGCACGGTTGGCACTTTCTGTTTGCGCTGATTTTACGAGTTCGGCGCCTCTCGGCTCGCAGTCCGGGAACAGCCTCTTCCGTCGAAGCCTGTCATCCCCGGGAGGGTTATTATACCACGTTCAGGGGTCAGTTTTCAGTTTTCAGTGTTCAGTTTTCAGTCGAGAATCACGTTCCCGATTTGTCGTATAATGTAAGCATCGCCCCCGCACGCAACGCAGATAAAGTAGGCAAAGGAGACAGGGTAGACACATCGCACCACCCCAAGCGGAGATGAACACCCCCACCAACCCCTACATGGCCGGGGACCCGGTCGGCAAACAAATCTCTTTCGTAGGCCGTGAAGACGTGCTGCGGGAGGTGCGGCGCGTTCTGCGCCACCCCCAACAGAACGCCATCACGCTCTTCGGCCAGCGGCGCATTGGCAAGACTTCCATTTTGCAATACCTGGAAGCACAGCTGCCGGAAGAAGGCCCCTACCACCCGGTGCTGTTCGATTTGATGCCTTTCAGCGGCCAGCCGCTGGACGCGCTGCTGCGCGCCCTGGCCGAGACCATCGCCCGCGCCCTGGGGTTGGACGCCCACTCATTGGGCCGCAACCCGCAAAAGGCCTTCCGCGAAACCTGGCTGCCCGCTGCCCTGGAAAGCCTGCCGCCCGAAGCACGGCTGGTGCTGCTGATGGACGAGTTCGACGTGCAGGCCGACCCCCAGGCGGAACAGTCCCTCAAGCGCGAGTTCTTTGCCTACATGCGCGACCTGCGCCGCCTGGACCCCGCCCGCCTGAAATTCGTCTTCGTCCTGGGCCGCACGATTGACGATCTGGACATCGTCGCCAAAGGGCTGTTCAAAGACCTGCCCAGCCGCCGCGTCTCTCTGTTGGCGCGCAAGGACGCCGAAAAACTGATCCGCCTTTCGGAACGCCATGGCGGCCTCCGGTGGGAAAACGCAGCAGTGGTTCGCGTCTGGGAGCTGGCCCGCGGCCACCCCTACCTGACGCAGGCGCTGTGCAGCGAGGTGTGGGAGGCCGCCTACGACGAAAGCGACACCCCGCCGCCGGTGACCGCCGCTCAGGTGGACGAAGCCGTGCCGGGGGCCGTGGAGCGCAGCGAAAACATGTTCAACTGGCTGTGGGAGGGCCTCGGCCCGGCAGAAAAAGTGGTGGCCGCCGCGCTGGCGGAGGCCGGGCCGGTGGTGGTGGACGAAGAGCGTCTGCGGCGCATCCTGGCCGAGAGCGGGGTGAGCATTCTGATTCGCGAGCTGCAAGACGCCCCCCAACTGCTGCAACAATGGGACATCCTCGAACCGGCGGACCACGGCTACCGCTTCCGCGTCGAGTTGCTGCGCGGCTGGATTGCGAAGAACAAGCCCCTCAGCCGCGTGCAGGACGAACTCGACCGCATCAATCCGGTGGCCGATAGTCTCTACCAGGCCGGACGTGGCTTCTACCTACGCCGCGAACTGGAACGCGCGGAAAACCAACTGCGCCAGGCTTTGGAATTCAACCCCTCCCACATGGGCGCGCTGGAGCTACTGGGGGAAATCCAGCTCTCGCAGGGCGACCTGGACGCGTCCCAGGAGACGCTGGAAAAACTTCTCGAACTCTCCCCTGGCCGGGCGCGGGCAAGACTGAAGCAAATCTACCTCAAACGCGCCGAGAGCGCAGCGGACGAAGACAAACAACTGGCCTGGTATGAGAAAATCCTGGCCTTCTACCCGCAGGACGCGGAGGCTGCACAAGGCAAGGCGGAAATCGAAGCCCGGCGGCGGGCGCGGCGGCTGCAAAGCGCGCTGGCCGAAATCCAGCAACTGGAGAAGGCGCAGCAATTCGCGGCCGCGCTGGAAAAAGCGCAAACCCTGCAAGGCGAGTTCCCGGAGGAAGAAAACCTGGCGGAGGCGGTGCAGCGACTGGAGCGCAAGGCGCGGCTGGGCAGCCTGCACCAGGAGGCCCGCGACGCGCTGGAAAAGGGCGACCGCGAGACTGCCATCCGCCATCTGCAGGAGATCATCGCGCTGGAACCGGCCTACCGCCAGGGAGAAGCGGCCGCCGACCTGTACAAAGCCCTCACCGGCGAAGACATCCCCACCCTCAAAGCCCGGCTGGAACAGGTGCAGGCAGACCTGGAAACCGCGGAAAAGGCCGCCCGGCGCAGCGAGGAACAGCGGGCCGCGCTGGCCGAAGAAAACAAAACCCTGCAGGAACAAATCAAGACCCTGGAAGCTAAATGGGAAGGCGCAAAGCAAACCGGCCTGCTCGCCGTGCCGAAACGGCCGCTCTCCCCCTGGAGACCACTGGATCATTTACGCCTGTTGTGGTGGCTGCTGGTGACACCGGCGCGACTGCAATCGTACAAAGACAAATGGGGCACGGCTTCCCTGCGGGTGGCTGGCAGCCGCCTGGCATATACTTTGACGTTTCTCCCCCTCTTCCTGCCGGCCCTAGGTCTGGGGTTAGGGCTGCTGCCCCGCGCGGCGGAAGCCCCGAGCCAGCAAACGTATTTCTGGCTGGCGCTGGGCGTCGGCCTGCTGTGGCTGCTCTCCTTCGCCCTGGCGGGCGTTTTGGAAAACGCCAAAGAGCGGGCGGGCGGCGTGACGCTCTTCGTGGCGGGCGTGGTGGCGTTCGTGGTGGCGGGCGTCGTGGCGGGCAGCGTGGCGCTCGGCGTGGCGTTCGTCGGGGCGAGCGTCGTGAAGCAGAATATCGAAAAGGCGCGGCCCACTTATTGGGCATTGGCGTTGCTGGCCTTGAGTATGGCCGCGCTGGTCTTTTTGAGCCTGGGCGGCCTGGCCTGGCTGCAAACCGGGCTGTACTTCCCCTCACCCCTACCCCGCATTGGGAGAGGG
>JALUWE010000054.1 GCA_027019845.1 Anaerolineales bacterium
GCTGAGCCGTACCGGCGATAATCTCGCCAACGTGATCCAGTACCTGGCCGAGCAACACCCCGAACGATTGGAACATATTTTCCGGGTATTGCGGCAGCGGGTGCCGCGCATCGAAAAGGTTCTGTCCGAAACCATGCCGGATGGACGCCTGCTGCTACAGATTAAAGATGCCCCGTTCAGTCAACCCGTGCTGGCTAAGTTTGCATCAGACGGGACGCTGAAAATGCTTGCCTACCTTGTGTTGTTGTACGATCCATCACCCCCGCCTTTTATCGGCATCGAGGAACCAGAGAATTTTCTCCACCCCAGGTTGCTTCCGAAGCTTGCAGAGGAGTGTCGTCTGGCTACGGAGCGAACCCAGTTGCTGATGACCACCCATTCTCCGTTCTTTCTGAATGCTTTAAAGCCGAAAGATATCTGGGTACTGTGGCGGGATGAAAAAGGGCATACGCAAGCCTCGCGAGTCTCGGACATTCCCAGAATCTCTCAGTTGGTCCAGAACGGGGCGTTGCTTGGCCATCTCTGGATGGAAGGATTTTTTGGTGTTGGAGATCCCCTGGTCAATCAAGGAGCACCGCAGCTACAGGGCAAAGGAGAAGGCCAGCAATGACGCGACACATCGAGTTTCTTGTGGAAGAGCCATCTATGGAAGCGTTCCTGCGGGCCATTTTGCCCAGTCTTTTGCCCGAAGATTGTACCTTCCATATCCACACTTTTCAAGGAAAACTGGATTTGTTGGACAAATTACCTGCTCGACTTCGGGGATACGCTTCATGGTTACCACAAGACTGGCGGATCGTGGTCATAGTAGATCAGGACAACGACAATTGCCATCAACTTAAGGAACAATTAGAACAGATCGCAAGACAGGTCAATTTGCGCACTCGGAGCCAATCGGGAGCCTGCTCTTGGCAGATTGTCAATCGCATCGCCATCGAGGAGTTAGAAGCCTGGTATTTTGGAGAGTGGGAGGCTGTTTGCGCTGCCTATCCCAGAGTCTCGCCAACCGTGCCCAATAAAAAAAGTTATCGCGATCCCGATGCGATTGCCGGCGGTACCTCGGAAGCGTTCGAACGTTTGTTGCAAAGGAAGGGTTATTTTAAATCCGGGTTACCCAAGATTATAGTTGCGCAAGAAGTGGGAGAATATTTTGACCCATACCGATGTCGCTCCAGAAGCTTTATCTGCTTTCGGGAGGCCCTGCGCGAAGCGGCTCGAGCAACCGGCGATTGCTCATGAATGGTCCGCGTTGGAGCGGTGCCGAATGTGGAAAAAATTGATATGTAAAGGAAGAACCGGTGACGTATTTGACCGAAAACGCCGTCGAACAGATGGCATTGGAACAACTACAGGCCCTCGGTTGGCAGACCGCGTTCGGCCCGGACATTGCGCCCGACGGCGCGCAGCCGGAGTGGGAAAGCTACGCGTAGGTCGTGCTCAAGGAACGGCTGCGGGAGGCGCTGGCGCGGAGCAATCCCGAACTGCCCGAGGCGGCCATCGAGGAAGCCCTGCGCCAGGTGTTGACGCCGGAAAATCCGGCGCTGATCGAAAACAACCGTCGCTTCCACCACATGCTCACCGACGGGGTGGATGTGTCCTGGATGGAGCCGGAAGGCGTTCAACATGGCAAGGTCTGGCTGCTGGATGTGGAACATCCCGAAAACAACGACTGGCTGGCGGTCAACCAGTTTACGGTCATTGAAAACAGACGTGAAAGAAGACCCGATATCGTGCTTTTTCTCAACGGCCTGCCGCTGGTGGTCATGGATGGCGGTCTTGCCCCTGCCGCCGCTTTCGGCCCGGTAATGAAAGAAAAATTCGAGGTGGTGCAGGCTATCCTGCATGCTGCGGCAAAGCACCTTCAACTCAGCCACAAACGGCCTCCAGCGTTCTTTCCCCTCACCCCCCCAACCGCTCCCTCAG
>JALUWE010000055.1 GCA_027019845.1 Anaerolineales bacterium
CATTCCCCCTCCCCCTACATCCTCTCCCCCGCGCCGGAGGCAGGCGATGAAGCCCGGCCACAGCGCATGATCACCGTCACCCTGCGCTCCAACGGCGACAAAACGCGCGACGCCCTCAAAATCCAGCGCGTCTACGGCATCTTCCTCTCCTACCCCGGCGAGGACCGCTTCGCGCTCTACGTGTTCGAAGGCGACCGCTCCTTCCTGATCGAATTCCCCAACTTCACCACCCACATCTGTGATGAGCTGCTCTCCCGCCTGCACGAGTTTGTGCCCCCTGAAAATGTGCAGGTGGAGGAACTTGCACCTCTCGCGCCGCTGAAACCCGCAACAGGATAAGCGAGGGCATTACCCTCGCCTACCCCCTTGACACATTCGCAATCACGTAGCGGGGAGTTACGAAACGAAAAACAATCTGCCCCCTTTTGTCAGCCCGCGACGCCAGCCTGCTCCTCCGGCAGGTAAAACTGGCGGCGGTATAGCTCCGCGTACAGCTCGCCGCGTTCGATCAGTTCGTCGTGCGTCCCCCGTTCGACCACGCGGCCCTGATCGAGCACGATCACCACGTCCGCGTTGCGCACGGTGGACAGGCGGTGGGCGATCACGAAGGAGGTGCGGCCCTCCAGCAGGTGCCCCAGGGCTTTCTGGATCAGGGCTTCGGTGCGGGTGTCCACGCTGGCGGTGGCCTCGTCCAGGATCAGGATGCGCGGGTCGGCCAGCACCGCGCGTGCAATCGAGATCAGTTGTCGCTGCCCCTGGCTGAGCAGGCCGCCGCGCTCCCCGACCGGGGTTTGGTAGCCCTGTGGCAGGCGTTCGATGAAGCTGTGCGCGTTGGCGATTTTGGCCGCGGCGATCACCTCCTCCTCGCTGGCCTCCAGTTTGCCGTAGCGGATGTTGTCCAGCACCGTGCCGGAGAACAAGAACGGCTCCTGGAGCACGAAGCCCATCTGGGAGCGCAGGCTCTTGCGGGTGACGCGGCGCACGTCGTGGCCGTCCACCGTGATGCGCCCGGCGTCCACGTCGTAGAAGCGCGGGATCAGGTTGACCAGGGTGGTCTTGCCCGCGCCGGTCGGGCCGACGATGGCGATGGTCTGCCCGGGTTGGGCCTCCAGGCAGATGTCGTGCAGCACGGGTTGGGCCGGGTTGTAGCCGAAGGTGACGTTCTCGAAGGCCACGTGCCCTCGAATGGGCGGCAGTTCCACCGCGTCGGGCGGGTCGGTGATCTGCGGGGGGGTGTCGATCAGCTCGAAAACCCGTTCCGCGGCCGCGAACGCGGACTGGGCGATGGTCCACGTCTGGGAGACGGTCTGGATGGGGCGGAAGAAATTTTGCACGTATTGCAGGAAAGAGATCACCACCCCGACGCTCACCGCGGCGTTGATGGCCAGAAAGCCGCCATATCCGGCGACGATGGCGGTGTCGATGGTGCTGAGCACGTCCATGGCCGGCGCGAACGCGGAGGTGACGGTGTTTGCGCTCACGTTGGCGTCCCGGTTGGCGCGGTTGCGCCGCGCGAAGTCGCGGATGTTGCGGTCGGTGCGGCTGAAGGCCTGTGCGACCTTGACGCCGCCGAGTTCTTCTTGCAAGTCTGCGGAAACGTCCCCGATGGTTTCGCGGGTTTTGCGGAAGGCGCGCCGCGCCATGCGCGCAAATTGTCCCGTGGTCAGGACCATGACGGGGACGATGATCAGCGCGGCCAGCGCCAGCCGCCAGTTGAGGGCCAGCATGGCTACCACGATTCCGATCAAGGCAAACAGGGCGCCGATGGATTGGGTCAGCGCCTGGGAGAAGAAGGAGTTGATGGCGTCGATGTCGTTGACCAGGCGGCTCATCAGGTCTCCGGCTTCTTTGTCTTCGATGAATTGGAGCGAGAGGGCCTGCACTTTTTGCATGATCTGGGCGCGCAGGTCGGCCAGAACGCGCTGGCCGGTGCTGGCGATCAGGTAAATCTGGAAGCGCATGGCCAGCATTCCGGCCAGGTAGACGCCAAACAGGGCCAGCATGGTGAGGGCCAGCCCGCGGGCATCCCCCTGCGCGATGAACTGGTCCACCGCGCGACCGATCAGGAACGGCCCGGTGGCCTGCGCGCTGGCGTTGACCAGGATGGCGAGCACCGCCAGGAACAGATAGCCTTTATACGGCCGCATGTGGCGCACCAGCCGCAGCACGACCTGTGACTGGTTTTTTGCTTTTTCTTCGGAGGTTTGAGCGATTCGCTCGATGTGTCGGTGCATCATGGGCGAGTATCCGGGGGGAGTTGGGGGGGGGATTGGGTAATTGGGTAATTGGGTAATTACATCCTGAGCGGAGGGCGGCGCAGCCGCTCGTAGTCGAAGGATGGGTAATTGGGTATTGCATCCTGCGCGGAGGGCGGAGTGCGCCTGTCTCTACAACGCCCTACACGCCCAGTCCTTGCTCTCTGAACTCAAACTGCGTGTCCAGGATTTCGGCGTACAGGGGGCTGGTTTCCAGCAGCTCGTAATGGGTGCCTTGGGCGGCCAAACGACCGTTGTCGAGCAGCAGAATCAAGTCCGCGTTGCGCACGGTGCTGATTCGTTGGGCGATGACGAAACTGGTGCGGCCCTGCATCAGCTCTTCCAGGGCCTGCTGGATTTTGTATTCGGTTTCTGCGTCCACCGCGGAGGTGGAGTCGTCCAGGATCAGGATGCGGGGGTCGACCAGCAGGGCGCGGGCGATGGCGATGCGCTGTTTTTGGCCGCCGGACAGCCCCACCCCGCGCTCTCCGACCGGGGTGTCGTAGCCGTCCGGCAGTTCGAGGATGAATTCGTGCGCCTGCGCGGCTTTGGCCGCGGCCACTACCTCGTCCAGGCTGGCTTCGGGCCGGCCGTAGGCGATGTTTTCGCGGATGGTGCCGGCGAACAGGGTGGTTTCTTGCAGCACGATGCCGATCTGGGAGCGCAGGCTGTCGAGGGTGACCTGGCGCACGTCGTGGCCGTCCACCGTGACGCGGCCTTCGGTGACGTCGTAGAAGCGGGGGATCAGGTTGATGATGGTGGATTTGCCTGAGCCGGTCTGGCCCAGGATGGCGACGGTCTGTCCGGGTTGGGCCACGAACGAAATGTCGTGGATCACGTTGCTCTCCCCGCCGGCGTAGCGGAAGCTGACGTGTTCGAAGGCCACGCGGCCCTGGATGGGGGGCAGGGGGCGGGCGTCGGGCGCGTCTTTCACTTCGGATTGGGCGTCGATCACCTCGAAGATGCGCTGTGCGGAGGCCTCGGCGCGCGAGATCATGGCCGAAACCATCCCTAGCATGAAAATCGGCATCAGCAGAAATCCCTGGTAGCTGATGAAGGCGACCAGATCACCGAGCGTGAGCCGCTGCCCGATCACTTGTATGCCTCCCAGCCAGACCACGGACAACACGCCCAGGTTGGCGATGAAGAAGATGAAGGGGAAGTAGGTGGTGAACAGGCGCAGGAGGGTGAGGTTGGCGTCCAGCAGCTCGCGGTTTTGGCGGTCGTAGCGGGCCAGTTCGTATTCTTCGCGGGCGAATGCTTTGACCACCCGGATTCCAGCCAGGTTTTCTTGCAGGATGGTGTTGAGTTGGCCGAGTTTGCGCTGCACCTCGCCAGAAATGGGCATCACGTTTTTGACCAGCAGGAAGAACACCACCCCAATGGCCGGGATGACGGCCAGGATGACCAGCGCCAGCAGCCAGTTCATCCAAAACAGCACCGCGACCGTGCCGATCATCATCACGATTGCGCCCAGAAGCTGCAAGAAGCCCTGCCCGGTGAACATGCGTACCATTTCGACATCGGAGGTCATGCGGGTCATCAATTTGCCGGTCTGGGCCTGGTCGTGGTAGGAGAACGAGAGGGTCTGAAGTTTTTCGAAGATCACGTTGCGCAGCTCGTAGGCGATGCCCTGGGAGGTGACCTCCGACCAGTAGGCTTGCAGGAAGTTGAACGTTCCGCGGACCACCGCGACTGCCAGCAGCCCCCCGGCCGCGTACCAGACCCATTGCATGTTCAACGCGGTGATGCCGCGGTCGATCAGGGCGCGCAGAATCTGGGGGGTGGCTAAGTTCGCCAGGTTGACCAGCAACAGGCTGAGAAACGCGCCGGCTGCCGGCAGGCGGTAATGCCGGATGTGTTGGAGTGCTCGAAAGGTGAATGTCATTGCAACCTTGCTCCTTACTTCTTACTCCTTACTCCTTACTCCTTGCTCCTCGCATTCCATTCCAAAAGATGTCCACTACGGTTTGGATGTCTTGGGGGCGGATTTCGTGTTGGTGGGCTTTGCGGTATTGGGTCATGCCGTGTAACATGCCGAACAGCAGGGCTGCCGGGGAGTGGCCGTCGGGGAGAGCGCGCAATTCTCCCTGTTGGATCGCCTGCTGGAG
>JALUWE010000056.1 GCA_027019845.1 Anaerolineales bacterium
GGGGTAGGTGACTCCGTTGGGGTAGGGGATGCGGTTGGGGGAGGCAAGGTTGGGGTTGGTGAAGCAGATGGCGCCATAGCAGCCGCCGCGGCTGTCTCTGTCGGGGCAGAAACCGGCAGCGTGAGTGTGGGAGTCACCGAAGGGGGAGAAGAAATCGCGTTGCTGGCGATCAGCCCAATCAAAACCGCTAGCATGCCGCTGGCGAATACTATTTGTATCCACACGGGAATTTTGCGCCGCGATGTTTGTTCCTCTTGCTCTGTGGCAAGTTCATCAGAGACTGAAGAAGGGAGCGCGCCTGCTTCCAGCTCATCTTTCAGGTCTAATGTTGAGGTCCGAACCATCTCCGCATCGCCGTTTGCTGATTTTATTGGTTCGCTTCTACGAGACGGGGGATGGATGATAGGCGGAGGGGGGTATTCGCCAGTCGGGATTCTGCTGATCTCTTGTAAAGCGGCCACAAACTCCCCGGCTGTCTGGTAGCGTTGTGCCTGTTCCTTGGCCATGGCGCGCTCGATAATGGCGTCTACCTCCACGGGAATATGGGGGGCGAGCTGCGAGACCTTTGGAACCGGATCCATCAGAATCATCTTCATCAATTGGGTGGTGATTTCGGCGTCGAACGGCACTTCTCCGGTCAACATCTCGAACAGAATCACACCCAGCGCGTATATATCGCTGCGCGCGTCCAGATACTTTTCTTGCAAGAGGTGTTCTGGGCTGACGTAGTGCAGCGTCCCTACCAGTTTTTCGCCGGTAATAGAGGCGGTGGCCTCGGCCAGAATAGCGATGCCAAAGTCGGCAATGTGTGGGTTGCCGTCTTCGTCGAACAGGATGTTGTCGGGTTTGAGGTCGCGGTGGATGATGCCCTGTTGATGGACTTTGTCGATGGCTGGGGCCAGATGGGCCAGGATGTCAACGGCTTCTCGCAAAGAAAACGCGCCTTGTTTCAGCCGTGCGCCTAGAGACCCCCCTTTCATAAAGCGCATCACCAGAAAAGGCTGCCCGTCCGCTTCTCCAAAGTCATATACAGGCACGATGGCGGGATGTTCGAGGGCAGCGATGATGCGCGCCTCGCGTTGGAAACGCGCGCGGGATTCCTCATCGTGAACCAGGGCGCGGGGGAGAACTTTGATCGCAACGTGCCGGTCTACGTGTGGATCATAAGCAAAGAAAACGGTTGCCATTCCTCCGCGGCCGATTTCAGATATGATTTGGTAGCGATCAACTTCCTTGATGTTCATCATCAGCCGCTATAGAAGAATAAAACCATGTAATGGGGTCAGGCATGTTCTCGAGTTGGGGGCACAATCTGCCGTATTTATAAACGTAAAACGGTCACGAAATTCGCCAGCCAGGTTTTTTTGGTTTTGTTCCAAACACCTGAATTGACTAGAACGCATTCTCTACGGAGTCATCCAATCCCCATGGTTGAATGAAATCCTCGGGTTCGACGCCTAATGCTTCCGCAACGCGGGTGATGTAATTGAAATAAGCGATTACCTGTACTGCGTCGTGAATAGCCCGGTCATCGAAACCACAGGCCCGCAAAACATCCAGATCCGCGGGAGCCATTCGATGTGGATGGCGTGTAAGTTTGACGGCAAATTCGCACAACGCCTGGTCGGCCTGGTTGAGCGGTGCGGTGCGCCAATCTTTGGCAATTGCATGCACGAAAGCGTCTTTGTCATGAGGAAAATCGTCAACTTGGTCGAGCTCTTCACGGAGATCGTGGGCGTGTGCCTGCGTTCAATAGTGGCATTCCAGCTCTCGAGCGACTACCGTTGCCAGCATCTCGCGCTGCACGCGTGTCAGCGGCGAATCTTTGAGCATGATGGCGGTGTAAAATCTCATGCTATCGCGCAGTGCGCGCGGGTTCAAACTCATGACGTGGACGATGTGCCACACACGACCGGCGCGTTCAACCGCGGCCTCGAGTTCTTTCTTCAGCAGCCCGGTGGCTTTCTCAACAGGAATTTGCTCGATCCAGGGCATCAGGCTTTACTTCTGCTTACGATTTGCACGTAGTCTTCGGTCACCGTCTCTTCGGGAGAGCCGCCCAGGAAGGTGATCAATTCGGCGACCAGTGCGGATTTGTGCTCTGCATCTCTGCGGCTCCAGGTGCGGCTCTTGATTTCCAGGAAGTAGCCCAGCGCGGGGCGCTCCACCCGGTCCAGGTTGACGTAGAAGCTGGTGTCCCGGAACAGAATTTTCCAGCGCAGTCGATCTTTCTCGATGAAAATTTCGCCTCGGGGTTTGAAGTATTCGCGGTAAAAACGCAAACTGTGCCGGGCCGGCGCCAGATAGCGGCTGCGCGAGAGCAGCACGTCCTGGGGGAAGGCGTCCTCGCGCGCCGGGCCGATCAGTGTCAGGCGGTAGCGCGCGTTGACCACCTGGCCGTTTTCGTCCAGATATTCGTCCTCCCGGTAGCGTAAATAACCCTGTTCCGGATCGTCGAACTCGAAATAGGTGTCGAACTCGTGATAATGGCGGCTGTATACAATTTCGATCTCCGGTTTTTGCAGCGCCTGCAGAATCGGGGCCGGGTCGGAGATACGCACTTTTGCCTGTACCTCGAAGCTTTCTTCTTCCAGCGCGCCGCCAATGGCGATCAGCTTCGATAACACGGATTGTTCTCGCTGGATCAAAAAGCTGTCGATCCGGCTGGCATACGTCTGTGCCTGCGCCAGCAATGCCTCCTCGTCTAGCCCCAGCAGGGTGTGATCGCGCATCACCCAGCGTCCATTGACCATCACGTCGCTCACATCCGTGGATTTGGACGCAAAGACCAACTGGGCGTAAATGCCTGCCGGATCACGCCGGAAGCGAGGGGAATTGTGCAGCGAGGAGATGTCCACCAAAATCAGATCAGCCCGCTTTCCGGGTTCCAGGCTGCCGGTCAGATGGCCGATGTGCAGCGCTCTGGCGCCGATGCGGGTAGCCATGCTCAGAGCGGTCACCGCCGGGATCACAAGTGGATCGCCTGAAGTCCCCTTGGCCAGAAAAGAGGTCAGCCGTAGCTCCTCGAACATGTCCAGATCATTGTTCGAGGAGGGGCCGTCTGTGCCGATCCCGACGTTGACGCCCATAGCGAGCATCGTGCTGACCGGGGCAACCCCGGAGGCCAGCTTCAAGTTGGAAGAGGGGTTATGGGCCACGCCAGCCCCATAGCGGCTCAGGGTGCGGATTTCGCCCTCATCAACGTGCACGCAGTGCGCGGCGATCACTTTGGCCTCGAACAATTTTTGCCTCTTGATGTAGGGCACGACCGGAATGCCGTGTTCTTTGCGGCTGTTTTCGACCTCGATGGCGGTCTCGGCGATGTGGATGTGCAGGGGAACGTCGTTTTCCGCGGCCAGGCGAGCGCAGCTTTGCAGGATTTCGTCCGTGCAGGTGAAGGGCGCGTGCGGCGCAACTGCCGGGACGATCAAGGGGTGCGTTTTCCAATTTTCGATGAATTCCTGGGCACGCGCCAGCGACTCCTCGAACGACTCCGCGTCCGGGCTGGGAAATTTGAGCACAGTCTGGCCGCATACGGCGCGCAAACCAACATCCGCCGTGGTCCGGGCGACCTGCTCCTCGAAGTAGTACATGTCGTTGAAAGTGGTCACACCGGAACGAATCAACTCGGCGCAGGCCAGTTTGGTGCCCAATTCCACGAACTCCGGAGAGACGAATTCGCGCTCCACCGGCATCATGTATCCCAGCAGCCAGACATCCAGGCGCAAGTCGTCGGCCAGGCCGCGCAGCAAGGTCATCGGGACGTGGGTGTGGGCATTGATCAGGCCGGGCATGAGCACTTTGCCCCCACAATCGAACCGTTCAACCGCGGGATACGCCTCGAGCAGTTGTTTTTCCGGCCCAACGGCTGCGATACTGTCCCCGCGCACGGCCAGCGCGCCGGGTTCGTACAGGTTCATGTCGTCATCCATCGTCAGTACGATGGCGTTGGTAAGCAGGATGTCGGGAGATTCTTTCATGGATTTCCTTTGATCTTACGCAGCAGGTCCAGGCCATAGTTGACTGCCCGGCGATGAGCGAGCTGCGGGGGGCCGCCGAAGGGGATTTGCAAGACTTTTTCTCCCTCCGGCGTGAGCAGCACCAGGAAAATCAGCGGCCTGCTTCCGTTGGG
The DNA here is from genome assembly GCA_027019845.1 of Anaerolineales bacterium. Taxonomy (GTDB): domain Bacteria; phylum Chloroflexota; class Anaerolineae; order Anaerolineales; family JABWBV01; genus JALUWE01. The sequence goes on from JALUWE010000056.1 coordinate 4,133, forward strand.
CTGCCTTTTCGCTCCCTGCTGGGTTGAGATCGCCACACCCAGACCGACTTCCGCCGCGTAGGTCTGGCGATATGCTTGGGTGATCTGCAAAAGTTCATCGACCGTTGCCAGCGGCGCGGGGAGGGTCTCCCCGCGCAAAAAGACCTCGTTTTGATGTGCAAAACGCCGCAACAGTTTGCCAGCCAGCCCGGCCTCCACCACGACCATCCGCCAACCCC
>JALUWE010000057.1 GCA_027019845.1 Anaerolineales bacterium
GGGCTTCCTGTCGGGATACGGGCACGGCGGCCTTACTCTGAGACGGCTTCTTGTGAGCCTAATGACAAGGGGCCTGCCGTGCCCCTTTTTTGTATCCTATCACACTCTCGAAAACATACTAATGACAGGAGGACGTGTGTCATGCCGACAGAGCTTACGCAGGTGCTCGTAGGGGTATAATAAGAACATGGAGAAAATTTATCTGGACTATGCGGCGACAACGCCGGTGGACGAACGGGTGCTGGAGGCCATGCTGCCTTTTTTCGGCCAGACGTTCGGCAATCCGTCTTCGGTCCACACCTTTGGGCAGCGTGCCGAGGCCGCGGTGGAGACGGCGCGCGAGCGCATGGCCGCACTGTTGAACTGCCAGTCAAAGGAGCTGATCTTCACGTCCTGCGGCTCGGAGAGTGACAACCTGGCGCTGCGCGGGGTGGCATTTGCCCGGCGGGAGAAAAACGGCGCGAACCACATTCTGATCAGCCCGGTGGAGCATCACGCGGTGTCGGTGACCGCGGAGCAGTTGGCCCGGCTGCACGGTTTCGAGTTGGAATTTTTGCCGGTGGACGAGCACGGGATGGTGGACCCGGACGATCTGGCGGCGCGCATCCGGGAGGACACCGCGCTGGTGTCGGTGATTTTTGCCAACAACGAGATCGGCACGATCAACGCCATCGCGGCGCTGGGCGCGGTGTGCCAGGCGCGCGGCGTGCCTTTTCACAGCGACGCGGTGCAGGCTGCCGCGCACCTGCGGTTGGACGTGCAGGCTTTGAATGTGGATTTGCTCTCGCTGGGCGCGCACAAGTTTTACGGGCCAAAAGGGGTGGGCGCGTTGTACGTGCGCAGCGGCACCCCCATCGTGCCCATCCAGACCGGCGGGGGGCAGGAGTTCGGGCTGCGGGCCGGCACCTCGAACGTGCCCTACATCGTGGGGATGGCACAGGCTTTCGAGCTGGCACAACGCGACTCAAACGGCGACCCGGCGGGGTTGGCCGCGCTGCGCGACCACCTGATCGGTTGCGTGTTGGAAACGATACCGGACGCCCGCCTGACGGGGCACCCCTCCCGGCGTCTGTCCAATCACGCCAGTTTCGTGTTCAAAGGGGTGGACGGCAACGCGCTGTTGACGATGCTGGACGTGGCGGGGTTCGCCTGCTCGTCTGGATCCGCGTGCAAGACCGGGCTGCCCGAGCCGTCGGAGGTGCTGACCGCCATCGGGCTGCCGCGCGAGTGGGCGCTGGGGTCGCTGCGGGTGACGTTAGGCAGGCAAACGACCGCCGGGGAGGTAGAGGCTTTTTTGAATCGCCTGCCCGAGCTCGTCTCACGGGCGCGAAAAGCATAGCCAGCGTTTATAATAGGCTGGTATGTCCACACACACACAACGGGTGGTCGTCGCCATGAGCGGCGGTGTAGACAGTTCGGTGGCCGCCGCGCTGCTGGTGGAGCAGGGCTACGAGGTGATCGGCATCATGCTCCGCTTGTGGAGCGAGCCGGGCCTGGAGGCCTTCAACCGTTGCTGCACGCCCGAATCGATGGCGTTGGCACGGCGGGTGGCCGCGCATTTGGGGATTCCGTTCTACGCGCTGGATGTGCGGGGGGTGTTTCGCGAGACCATCGTGCAGTTCTTCATCGATGGCTATGCGCAGGGTATCACCCCCAACCCCTGCGGCCAGTGCAACCGGCACATCCGCTTCGGTTCTCTGCTCCAATACGCCCTCAGCCTGGAGGCCGATTTCCTGGCCACCGGCCACTACGCCCGCCTGCGGCAAGACCAGCAGGGCCGCTACCAGCTTCTGCGCGCCACCGACCGCAGCAAAGACCAGTCCTACGTGTTGAGCGTGCTCAACCAGGCGCAGCTGGCCCGCGCCCTGTTCCCCATCGGCGAGTTCCCCAAATCCGAGGTGCGCGCCCTGGCAGCCCGCTTTGGCCTGCCAGTCGCCCAACGCTCCGACAGCCAGGACCTGTGCTTCCTGGCCGGAGGGGACTACCGCGATTTCCTGCGCCGCAACGCGCCGCACACCGCGGTTCCCGGGCCTATCCAGACCCGTTCGGGAAAGGTGCTGGGCGAGCATCAGGGGCTGGCCTTCTACACCATCGGCCAGCGCAAGGGGCTGGGCATCGCCGCGACGCAGCCGCTCTACGTGCTGGACAAGGACCCGCACACCAACACGCTGATCGTCGGCAGCCGCGACGAACTGGGCCGCGACGAACTGCTCGCCTCCGGGGTGAACTGGATTGCCGGGCAACCGCCCCCCGGGCCGGTGCGCGCCCAGGTCAAAATCCGTTACCGGGCCAGAGAAGCCTGGGGAACGGTCACCCCGCTCGGCCCCGACAAAGCCCACGTACAATTCGACGCACCGCTGCGAGACATCACGCCAGGGCAGCTTGCGGTGTTCTACGATGGCGAGGTGGTGCTCGGCAGCGGCACGATTATGATGCCCCCCCGGAACGAGGCGCCGCTTGACAAAGCATAAGGAGTCATCCATAATGGATGCGTAATGAAACCATTATGGAGGTGCTGACATGCCAACACTTACGGTGAAAAACATACCCGATGAACTCTACGCTCGATTGAAGCGACGCGCGGAGATGAATCGACGCAGCCTGAATAGCGAGATCATTATGTGCATCGAAAAAGCGGTGCGTAGTCAAAGATTACCACCGGAGACGGTGTTGGCGCGGGCGCGAAAATTACGGGCAAAAACCGCACCTTACGCGATATCTGACCATGAATTCAACCAGGCCAAACGGGTTGGGCGGCCATGATAGTGGTGGACACGAACGTCATCGGCTATTTGTATTTGACCAGTGGCCGCTCCGAACAAGCGGAGAAAGCGCTGTTGAAAGATGCGCAGTGGGCAGCCCCGATACTTTGGCGAAGTGAATTACGCAATGTCCTGGCAGGATACATACGCAAAGGCCAACTGTCTTGTGGTGACGCCATACGCATCATGGATGAGGCAGAAATGTTGATGCAAAATGGGGAATACGAAGTGAACTCGGTAGCCGTTATGGAGTTGGTTAAGGGAAGCACGTGTTCTGCATACGATTGTGAATTTGTAGCTTTGGCGCGGGACCTGGGCATCCGGTTGATTACCGTGGATAAACAAATCCTGAAGCAGTTTCCAGAGGATGCGCTCTCTCTGGAGGCGTTCGTACATCAGGATGAAGATGACGGTTGAGACCAGCCAGACAACATGACTCTACCGGCATTCATTTTCTCGGCCATACTCGCCACTCTCTACGGCGCGGGGTTCCATTTCTGGCGCGGCGGCGGTCTGGGGCGGCTGCTGTTGTATCTGGTGCTGGCCTGGATCGGCTTCTGGGCCGGGCAGGGCGTGGCCGCCTGGCTGGGTTGGGAACTCGGCAAACTCGGCCCGCTCCATCTTCTCGCCGCCACCGCCGGAAGCCTGCTTTGCCTGAGCCTCGGCCACTGGTTGAGCTTGATCGATGAGCGGTAGAGGCGGCACGCGGATCGTGAAGCGTGAAGCGTCTTCTTTCCGTGTTGTTCGCGTTTTGCGTGTCCCATTGGATCACTGAAGGCACTGGGAGCACTGATAGCACTGAAACCGCTCAGACCACTCAGACCAATAAGACGAGTAAGACCAATAAGACAACTACAACCAATAAGACTACCGAAGGCACTGAGAACACTGAACACCGCACATCACACCCCGCACATCGCACCCCGCACGTCACACCCCGCACATCGCACATCGCACCCCGCACATCGCACGTAAACACCTGACACCCACACACAAAGGAAACTTATGTACCGCATTGAATCACTTCTTTCTGCACGGCTCTTTCTGGTGCCCCAACTGGTGGGCGACCAGATTTATTTTGTCAGCAACATGAGCGGCAGGCTCAGCCTGTACGTGATGGACAAAGGCGGCAGCGTACCGATCCCCTTGCTGCCGCCCGAGATCGCGTTGCAAAACCCCCACCTGACCGGCACGCTCTACCACGTTTTCCCGGACACCGGCAAAATCCTGGTCATGCTGGACCGCGACGGGAACGAAGATTACAAACCCATGTTCATCCCGCTGGAGGGCGGCTATCCCGAACCGGCCTTCACCGAAGGGCTGGAGGAGCACCGCTTTTTCCTGGGGAAGTGCGACAGCGAACGCAACCTGGCCTACCTGACCGCCGCTTCTCACCAGGAGGCCAACAACATCTCCTACCAATTCGACGTAAAAAACGGCACACTGACCAGGTTGCACGAATCCACGTTTGGCGGCGGGGCCAGCGGCTTCAACCACGACCATTCGAAAATCGTGCTGATCGAGGGCTACACCACCGGCGATCACGTGCTGTACCTGTGGGAAAAAGGCGCGGGGGCTG
>JALUWE010000058.1 GCA_027019845.1 Anaerolineales bacterium
AGTGTCTGTATGGGCATCACCTCCTTATCAATAACGAGCGAGTTTTCCACGCTCAGCACAAGCACTTCGGCACGCTCCGTGCAAGTTCATCGAAACATACGTCGCTAGCGCGCCTACACTTCGGCATGCTCAGCACAAGCACTTCGGCACGCTCAGTGCGGCGCTCAGCCGGTGAGCTTACGTCACTTACTTCGTGACCACTACCCTCACTTATGTTGAAGCGGAATCACAAAAGCCCCTCAGTGACAGTACTTACGCTGAGACCTCACAGGTCTACTACCACACGATGCAGGAAGATGTTACCCAAAATGGATTGCATCCGGGCATCTCCATGCGCTTTGAGACCTGTGAGGTGTGGGTGCGACTTTTCAAGTGCGTAAGTCCTATCAGTGAGTTCCAATCCGGCGAGTTAAAATTCCACGGTCAGGTGTGCGCGTTATATCCATCAGTTGCATTGTAATCAAAAGACATGGACGAACCCCCGAATGATTGTCTCAATCTTAACTTCAAGAAAGCGAACGATCAAGGGATGCCGGGTAAAACGATATAGAAGTTAGTGAATTGAAGGCCCGATACGTCTGTATGAGCGAAAAAGCTTTGTTGCACCTTCAGAAAAGTACCACATTTCTCAAAGCATGGACTGGAAAAAACGACAACTTTCTTTTGCATTTATAGCCCAATTATGGTAAACTCACAAATGTATCATCCGAACCATTGCAAAGGGTAGGCTCATGACAGTTTCTCGAGTAGACAAAATGATCGCCCGCCTGCGAGATTTGCAGGTCGCCTCTCCAGACATCGAAGCCTCTGCTGTTGTGTCCGTAGACGGCTTGATCATGGCCTCCGCCTTACCGGCGGATACCGAAGAAGACCGCGTCTCCGCCATGTCCGCCGCCATGTTGAGCCTGGGAGAACGCATCGCACAAGAGTTGGGCCGCGGCGGACTGGACGAAGTCTACATCCGCGGCACCGGCGGCTATGTGGTGCTGACCGCGGTGGGCGAAGAGGCCGTACTCACCGCGCTGGCGCGCGACAAAGCCAAACTGGGGCTGATCTTCCTTGAAATGCGCAGAGCAGCCAAAGACCTGGAAACGCTGGTCGGATGAAGCAGTTCAACCCCCAACCTTGAACGGAAAATCGTAGGGAGAGCCGTCTACCGGCCCTCCCTACTTCTTTTTTCGGAGGTGAGCATGTCAAAGACCAAATTTCTGTTTTTTACCGGCGGCGTAGTCAGTTCTGTGGGCAAGGGCGTGACCGCGGCAGCCATTGGACGGGTGCTCAAAGAGCGCGGCTTCACCGTCACTGTCCAAAAGCTCGACCCCTACATCAACGTCGATCCCGGCACGATGAGCCCCTACCAGCACGGCGAAGTGTTCGTCACCGACGATGGCGCGGAAACCGACCTCGACCTGGGGCATTACGAGCGCTTCATCGACATCAGCCTCAACCAGCTCAGCAACGTCACTACCGGCCAGGTGTACGCCGAAGTGATCGCCCGCGAGCGCCGCGGCGACTACCTGGGCGGCACCATCCAGGTCATCCCGCACATCACCAACGAGATCAAACGCCGCATCTTACAGCTCGCCAGAACCACCCAGGCCGATTTCGTGCTGGTGGAAGTGGGCGGCACGGTGGGCGACATCGAATCCCTGCCATTCCTCGAAGCCCTGCGCCAGATGCGTACCGATGTGGGACGCAAGAACAGCGTCTACATCCACGTCACCTGGCTGCCCTACATCGGCGCAACCCAGGAGATAAAAACCAAACCCACCCAACACTCGGTGCGCGAGCTGCGCTCCATCGGTATTTCCCCGGACGTGATCATCGCGCGCTCCGATCATCCCGTCAACCATGACATCGTGGACAAGATCGCGCTGTTCTGCGATGTGGAACCCCGCGCGGTCGTCCCCATGATCACCACCCCACACCTGTACGAGATTCCCCTGCTGGTCGAACGCGCCGGCGTAGGCGAATACCTGCTGGAGCGGGTCAAACTGGCGGCGCGGCGCAAACCGGACTGGTCCGAATGGGAGCGGCTGGTGATGGAAATCCGCCGTCCCAAACCGCGCGTCCAGGTAGCCCTGGTGGGCAAGTACGTGGAGCTACACGACGCCTACATGAGCGTGCGCGAGGCCCTGCGCCATGCAGCACTCGCCGCGGGAGTGGAGGTGGAGATCGCCTGGGTGCATTCCGGCGATCTGGAAAAGGGACGCGGCTGGCAGGAGGTCAAAGCCGCAGACGGCATCGTGGTGCCCGGCGGCTTTGGCGAACGCGGGGTGGAAGGCAAAATCCTGGCCGCGCGCTACGCCCGCCAAAACCGCATCCCCTATCTGGGTCTGTGTCTGGGGATGCAGGTGATGGTGATCGAACTGGCGCGCCAGGCGCTGGGCGAAGAAGCCCACTCCACCGAGTTCGACCCCAACACGCCCCACCCGGTCATCGATCTGATGCCCGATCAGCGCGACATCGCAGACATGGGCGGCACCATGCGCCTGGGACTGTACCCCTGCCGCCTGGCCCCCGGCTCGATCGCGGCCCAGGCCTACGGCGCGGAAGAAGTGCAGGAACGCCACCGCCACCGCTTCGAGTTCAAGAACATGTACCGGGAAGTGTTGGGCGAACACGGGCTGCGCTACTCAGGCCTGTCCCCCGACAACCGTCTGGTCGAAATCTGCGAACTGGACCGCGGCATCCATCCCTTCATGCTGGGCACCCAGTTTCACCCCGAATTTCTCTCCCGTCCCAACCGCCCGCACCCGCTCTTCAGCGCGTTTATGCAGGCCGTGTGCGACCGCGCCGCGGTGGGGCGCCGGACAGAACACCCCCCCGTGAAAAACAACACCGCCCCCAACACAGCCCCGGCCCTGGAACACGCCTGACCAACCGCTCACTCCCCTCCAGACACCTGCGTCCGTAAAATTTGCCGTATAATAGCCCCAAACTTCACCAGGAGGAAACGGCGTGAAGAACTGGCTCACCGGCGCGTTACTGGTATTGGGCGGCCTGCTGGCGGCAGGCGTCATCAACCTGATCGCGTCCCCGCCGCGCGGTGAACCGGTCCAACTTCTCCCGCCTCCCACCCCCGCGCCCATCCTGGTACACGTCACCGGCGCGGTCGCCGAACCCGGCGTGTACGAACTCCCTCCCGACAGCCGCGTACAACACGCGCTCCAGGCTGCTGGCGGGCTGCTCCCCGAAGCCGACTCCCGCGGCCTGAACCTGGCCGCAAAACTGGAAGACGGCGCCCAGATAACAATCGGCACGCGCCCCCCGACCGGGACCCCCAACCCGGACCCAACCGGGGGCGGCTCCTCCGTCATCCTCCCCACCCCAACCGCCTCCCGCGACCCGGCCACCCCCGACCCGCAGGCCGTCATCGACATCAACACCGCCACCCAGGCCGAACTGGAAACCCTGCCCGGCATCGGCCCGGTCACCGCCCAAAAGATCATCGACTACCGCACCGAAAACGGCCCCTTCCAGACCATCGAAGACATCCAAAACGTCTCCGGCATCGGCCCGGCCACCTTCGACAAAATCAAAGACCGCATCACCGTAGGCCCCTGATGTTCGCCCGCTACCACCGCCAGATCACCACCGCCGCGCTGGAAGACCTGTTCAGCCCGCGCGCCCTGCACACCGTCATCCAGGCCAATGTGCGCCAGGACCGCTGGCTCTACCTGCTCGGCGCGCATCCCCACCACCATTTCGACGACAGCGAGTTCGAGCAGACCTATGCTTACCTGGACGAGCAGCGCGAGGCCGTGCTCAACGCCCTGGCAAACCGGAAAGCCGCCCGCGCCTGGCAGGCCTTCGGGCGCATCACCCACGCGCTGCAAGACTTCTACTCCCACACCAATTACCTGCAACTCTGGCTGGAGACCGCACCCCCCGGCCGCGGCCTGCCCGACCCCGAACAGGTGGACCCCCTCCTCCCCGCCATTCTGCACAGCCCCCGGCTGATGTCCGCCCGCACCGATCTGTGGCGCGAATTCCTGGGCATGATCCCCATCCTGGGCGACCGCCTGCGCCCCGGCTTCCCGCCCGACATTCACGCCTCCATGAACCTGGACGCGCCCGAACGCGGCCCGCTCTTCGCGCACGCCTGCACCGCGGCGCGCAAACGCACCCGCGCCGAATTCCACGCCCTGGCCGAACGCATCCGCCTGCAATTGGGCAACCAAGCCCTACGCGCCTTTCAGGATCGGTGATCAGTATTCAGTGATCAGTATTCAGTGTGCGACGTGCGGGGTGCGATGTGCGATGTGCGGTGTGCGATGTTCAGAGCCTTCAGTGATCCGACGGGGCACAGTATTCAGT
>JALUWE010000059.1 GCA_027019845.1 Anaerolineales bacterium
GCTGGGGGGGCTGGGGGAACTGGGGAGCATTGGGAGCACTGGGGGAATTGGGGGGAACTGAGGGGGCTGAATACTGACCACTGAACACTGACCACTGACCACTGAATACTGCCCACTGAATACTGCCCACTGTCTCAAATCCCCTCCGTGGTCTCCGCGATCAGGTGATCGACCACCGCGTGCAGGGCTTCTTGTTGGGTGGCGCCCTCTTTGATCGCCTGGTTGTAAACGCGAATCTGGCGGTCTGCGCTGGTGCCCTCCCGCAAGATGGTTTCGACATATTGGACTTCCTCCCAGCAGTCCAGTTGCCGGGCTACCGGCTCGACCAGTTCCATCAATTCGATGGCCAGAAAGCTCATCGGCACTTCCTGCTCTTTGCCGAAATCGATCAGTTTGCCGTCCAGGCCGTAGCGCATGGCGCGCCATTTGTTTTCCACGATGTGATGGCGGCGGTAGATGCGCCAGCTTTGGTTGTTCATGCGCAGGGTGATCAGCGTACCGATGACGGATTGGATCAAGGCCGCGATGCACACCGCCTCCTCGATGCGGGTACAGATGTCCGGGATGCGCACCTCGAGGGTGCCGAACTTGGGGTGCGGGCGCACGTCCCACCAGATTTTGGTGGCATCGGGCTTGCCGTCGCGGTCTTTGTCGGCAATCGTGCCCACTTTGCCCATCAAACGCACAAAATCCAGATATTCGTGGTAGGAGCTAAAGGAGGGCGCCATGCCGGTGCGCGGTAACATCTCGAACACCACACTGCGATAGGATTTCAGACCGGTTTTGCGCCCCTGCCAGAACGGTGAACTGGTGCTCAGCGCCAGGATGTGGGGCAGGAAGTAGCGCAACTGGTTCATGATCTCGATCAGCAGGTCTTGATGGTCTTCTTTTTCGCCAAAGCCGACGTGAACGTGAAACCCGAAGATCAGCAGCCGGGCGGCCACGTCCTGCATTTGATCGAGCAGTTGTTTGTAGCGTATCCCCGCGGTTACGTCCTGATCGCTCCAGGAGGCAAAGGGATGGGTGCTGGCGGCCGCGATGCGCAGCCCGTTGTCGTTCGCCAGCCCGCTGACCGAGCGGCGCAGCCGTCGAAGCTCGTGACGCACCTCCTTGATGTTACGGCACACCTGGCTGCCCACTTCGATTTGGCTTTGCATCAGCTCCGGTTTGAGCTGGCCTTCGGGAAACACCTGGTTGCCCTGTTCCAGGAATTCTTGCACGTAGGAGTGCAGATCGCGGCTTTCCGGGTGGATGATTTGGTATTCTTCTTCTACGCCTAACGTGAGTGGGATGCCGTTGATGGACACGCTCTCGCCTCCTGGAGTGAATTCTTTGCGAGGGGAATTGCTTTCGGGAACGTTGGCAATACTTTACTTGAATTTGTGTCAAAATGCAACCGCCAATTGCGAACTCCGCCCGGCGAAAATGGCAAACGCGCATCTTGTCTGTACGTGACACAGGGGCAGGAATGTGACATAATTGGGGGGAGGTGTAAAGCGTAAATGTCCTATCCCTTCCCCCACATCTCCCCCGTCTGGTCGCGCAGCAACGACATGGTCGCGGTGCGCGGCGAGGGCGCGTACCTGTACGACCAAAACGGCAAACGCTACCTGGACTTCACCACCGGCATCGGCGTGACCAACACCGGCCACTGCCACCCCAACGTGGTGCGCGCCATCCAGGAGCAGGCCGCCCGGCTGATCCACGGCCAGGCCAACATCGTGATGCACCAGCCTATGCTGGACCTGGTCGAGGAACTCAAACAAGTCCTGCACCCCTCGTTGGACGGCTTCTTTTTCAGCAACTCCGGGGCCGAGGCGGTGGAGGGCGCAGTCAAGCTGGCGCGCATGGCGACCGGCCGGCCCAACGTGGTGGTGTTCCAGGGCAGCTTCCACGGGCGCACGGTGGCCACCATGTCGCTGACCACTTCCAAGACCATCTACCGCGGCGGGTACCAGCCGTTGATGCCCGGTGTGTTCGTGGCGCCCTACCCGTATGCCTACCGCTACGGCTGGGAGGCGGAGCAGACCGCGCAGTGGTGCCTGAACGAGCTGGAATTCCTGCTGATGAGCCAGACCGCGCCGCACGAGACCGCCGCGTTCCTGGTCGAACCGGTGCTGGGTGAGGGCGGTTATGTGGTGCCGCCGGCCAGCTTCTTGCGCGGCTTGCGGGAGATCGCGGACCGGCACGACATTTTGCTGATCTGCGATGAGGTGCAGTCCGGCTTTGGGCGCACGGGAAAGTGGTTCGCGTACGAGCATTCCGGCGTGCGGCCGGACATCGTGACCCTGGCGAAAGGGCTGGCCTCCGGGATGCCCATCTCCGGGCTGGCCGCGCCGCTGGATTTGATGGCCCGGTGGACGCCGGGTTCGCACGGCGGCACGTATGGCGGCAACGCGGTGGCCGCGGCTGCCGCGGTAGCCACCATCCGCACCATCCGGGAGGAGAAGCTGATCGAGAACGCGCGGGCGCGCGGCGCGCAGCTGCTGGCCGGGTTGGGGCATCTGCAAGAAGCGTTCCCCCACATGATCGGTGAGGTGCGCGGGTTGGGGCTGATGATTGGGGTGGAGTTTCGCGGTCCGGGCCGCGCGCCCCTGGCGGAGAGGGCCAAAGCCGCGGTGCAGGCCGCGTTCGCCCGCGGGCTGATGCTGTTGACCTGTGGCACGTATGGCAACGTGGTGCGCTGGATACCGCCCCTGATCGTGAGCGAGGCGCAGATTGCAGAGGGGTTGGAGATTTTCCGGCAGGCGTTGGGGGAGTGTTAAGCCGTTTGTCCGAACACCCCGTCCAAATCTTCTTCGGGCACGTCGAAGACCGCGTTGTGAGGGGGCAGCCCCTCGCGCCTCATCCACTCCGGCAGGCGGTCGTGGGCGCGGGTGAACCCGGCGCGGCGGTTGAAGGCCACCTCCAGCGAGAGCGTTTCTTCCCCTAACTCCTGCAAGATGTCCGCTCCCACCTGCCAGCCGTAACGCGCGTTGAGCAGGTCGCGGATGGTCTCCGGCGCGGCCGCGAAACCGAACCCGGCGAACACGCAGGCCCCCAGCGTGTCGTATCCGGCCATGTTGACCTGGGCGCGGCGCGAGAGATCGGCCTGCCCGTTGGGGTCCAGGTGGTTGACGCGGGCGCGGATGGTCAGCCCGGCGGTGTGGTCTGCGCCCTGGGGGGAGGTGGCGTAGGTGACGCCGGTGCCCTTGATGGCGCGCGGGTCGTAGGCCGAGATGGCCTGCCCCTTGACTGCCGGGACGCGCTCCACGCCGAGCACGCGGCCCGCCACCGCGGCCCCCTGGCCGAGCACACGACCGAGCGGGGTCCCCGCCCCGATCTCGCCGACCAGTTCCAGGGCGCGTTCCCCGTCCCCGAAGGCCAGCAGCCCGGCCTCGGCGGCCACCCCCAGCGCGGCCCCGATCTCGATGGTGTCCAGCCCCAGGTCGTTGACTTCGCGGTTCAGGCGGGCGATGGTGTCCAGGTCGTCGATGCCCAGGTTGGCCCCCATCAGGCCGATGGTCTCGTATTCCAGCGGGGAGACGATTTCCCCGCCGTTTTCGTCGCCAAACACGTTGGAGCAGCGGATGGTGCAACCGGCCATGCAGGCGTGGGTGGTCTCGCTTTTTCCGCCGCGGCGCAGCAGCAGCTCGCGCATGTATTCGCCGCTGATTTTGTCCGCGGCCTCGAACACGCCGCTGGAAAAGTTGCGGGTGGGCAGCCCGCCGAAGTGGTTGCACATCTGGGTCATGGCCGCGGTGCCGTAGTCCGCGTACACTTGGGTTTGCTGGTGCGCCATGAGTGCCTGGGTGAAGGCTTTTTGCGCCTTGCGGAAGGCGTCCGGGTCGTGGATGGGCGGTTTTTGGCCGTCGCTGGCGTCGATCACGATGGCTTTGATGCGTTTGGACCCCATCACCGCGCCCAGGCCGCCGCGGGCCGCGATACGGGAGGGGACGCGGTCCTTGTCCAGGTTTTGGATGCCCGCCGAGGACAGGCGCATCTCCCCGCCGGGGCCGATCAGCGCGATGGCGACTTTGTCCCCAAACCGTTCCAGCAGCGCGGCAGCCGTGCCGTAGACTCCTTTGCCGAGCAGCTCGTCTGCCGGGTGGAAGCGGGCGCCTGCCGTGCTCAGGTGGAGCAGCCACCAGCCCTCGCCTGCGGGCCGGTCTTCCAAGATCAGCGCTTTGATGCCCAGGTGGGTGAGCTGCAAACCGGTGCGCCCGCCCGCGTTGGACTCTTTGACCCCGCGGGTGAGCGGGCTTTTGGCGCCGATGGAGATGCGGTCGCAGCTCGAAAGCAT
>JALUWE010000060.1 GCA_027019845.1 Anaerolineales bacterium
AAGCAGTTGCCGATTACTTCGAGCAAACCGTGCAGGCCGCGGCGGGGGTGGACCCCAAAACGGTCGCCAACTGGATCACCGGACAGGTGTTCGGCTGGATGAACGAGCGCGGTATTCCCGCCGGGGCGCTGCCGCTCACCCCGGACAGGTTGGGCGAACTGCTCCGCATCGCGCAGCGCGGCGAAATCAACCAGAACACCGCCAAAAAGGTGCTGGCTGAAATGCTGGAGTCCGGCAAACCTGCGGCCGAGATCGTGGCGGCGCGCGGCCTGCGCCAGGTCTCGGACGAGGGACAGATCGCGGCCTGGGTGCAGGCCGTATTGGACGCGCACCCCGATCAGGTGCAGGCCTATCTGAACGGCAAAGAAAGCCTGGCCAACTGGCTGTTCGGACAGGTGATGCGCCAGGCCAGGGGCAAAGCCAATCCCCAGGTGGTCAAGAAGATTTTGGATGAAAAGCTGGCAGATTTGAAGATATAATACCGGCATGGCGCGCGCTTCGTTTCTTTCGCTTTCCGCAATACGTGAACGGCTGGCTCCCATCTTCGACCGCTACCAGATCGAGAAGGCTATCGTTTTCGGCTCCTACGCGCGCGGAGATATTACTCGCCGCAGCGATGTGGATTTGATTCTGATCCAGGAAACGGATAAACGGTTTTTGGATCGCTACGAGGGTATTTTCTACGACATCAACCAAGCCCTGGGGAGTTGTGGGGCTGATGTACTCATTTACACGCCTGAAGAATTACAAGCCATCTCCCATCGCCGCTTCATCTCCAGAGCGTTACGAGAAGGAAAAGTCATTTATGAGCGCGCCAAAGAACCGGCATGAGGCCGAACGCTGGTTACGAACCGCCGAAGAGGATTTACAAGCCGCAAAAACGCTCCAGGCGAATGAGATTTATGCTCAGGCGTGTTTTCTCGCTCAACAATGCGGTGAAAAGGCGCTCAAGGCGATGTGGCAATTGAACAGGCAGAGTTTTTCTTGACCCTCAGCCGCTCCTTTTTGGAGTTGGAATGACAAACCGGGAGAGAGCATGGCAAAATCTGTAAACGCCTTTGAAATGGCCCAGGCCCAATTCGACGCGGTCGCCGAAATGCTGGGGCTGGACCCTTTTGCGCGCGGGGTGCTGCGCTGGCCGATGCGCGAATACCGCTTTCAAATTCCAGTGCGCATGGACGACGGCAGTATGCGCGTCTTCTTCGGCATCCGCGTGCAGCACAACGACGCTCGCGGCCCGACCAAAGGCGGCATCCGCTTCCACCCTTCCGAGACCCCCGACACAGTGCGCGCCCTGGCGATGTGGATGACCTGGAAATGCGCAGTGGCCGACCTGCCGCTGGGCGGCGGTAAAGGCGGTGTGCCGGTTGCCACGGCCTCCCTCACCCTCAGCGAACAGGAAGAACTTTGCCGCGGCTACATTCGGCAATTGTGGCGCAACATCGGCCCCTATCAGGACATCCCCGCGCCCGACGTGGGTACTTCCCCGCGCATGATGAGCTGGATGATGGACGAATACTCCCGGCTGGCCGGGCACTTCACCCCCGGCGTGATCACCGGCAAGCCGATCAAGGGCGGCGGCTCGCGCGGCCGCACAGAGGCCACCGGCTACGGCGTGGTCTTCACCGTGCGCGAGGCCATGAAACACCTCAACATCGACCCCGAAAAATCCACCGCCGCCATCCAGGGGTTTGGCAACGTGGCGCAGTACAGCGCCCTCGGGTTCACCGAAATGTTGAAAGGCAAGGTGGTGTGCGTTTCGTGTTGGGACCGCGGCGAACAGGCCGCGTTCAGCATCAGCCATCCCGCTGGTCTCGATCCCCGCTTTTTGCAGTCCATCACCGATCATTACGGCAGCATCGACAAAGACAAAGCCATCCAGGCCGGTTACCAGATCGAAGACGGGGACGCCTGGCTCTCCAAAGACGTGGACGTGCTCATCCCCGCCGCGCTGGAGGGGCAAATCACGGGCGAAAACGTCGGCCAGATCAGCGAGCGGGTGCGCATCATCGCCGAAGGGGCCAACGGGCCCACCACGCCCGCTGCCGACGAGACCCTGAAACGCGAAGGGGTTTTCCTGATCCCGGACTTTCTGTGTAATGCGGGCGGGGTGACGGTCTCGTACTTCGAGAGCGTGCAAAACCAGATGAACTACTACTGGCCGCGGCAGGAAGTGCTCGACAGAATGGACATCAGCATGACTCAGGCGTTCAAGAACGTGCTCAAGATGGCAGAGCGGCAGCAAGTCTACATGCGCGAGGCCGCCTACATGGTCGCCATCCAGAGCGTGGTGGAAGCTATGGAGCTGCGCGGGTGGTTGTGAGTGACTTGGTAATGAATGTCACCAAAAACTAAGGACATTTGCCCCTTGAAGGAGGGATGGGAGGCTGGTGAAATTAAGCCGCCTGGTTATCTCCCGGATCAATCACGGCGGAACGCACACAATCTGCTGAAATTCACAATCTCTTCAGGAGGAACAACACCATGCTTACTGCAAAGGAACATGAAGTGCTGAACCCGTTCGAGGTCGCACAGGCGCAACTCGACGAAGCAGCCGAAATGCTGGGACTGGACCCGGCAACCCACGAACTGCTGCGCTGGCCGCTGCGCGAATTGCACGTCACCCTGCCGGTCAAGATGGACGACGGCAGCACCAGAGTCTTCCACGGCTTCCGCGTGCAATACAACGACGCCCGCGGGCCGACGAAGGGCGGCATCCGCTTCCACCCGGATGAGACCATTGACACGGTGCGCGCCCTGGCCGCCTGGATGACCTGGAAGTGCGCGGTGGTGGACATCCCCCTCGGCGGCGGCAAAGGCGGCGTGATCTGTGACCCGCGCGAGATGTCCCAGGCCGAACTGGAACGCCTCAGCCGGGCCTACATCCGCCAGGTGGGGCGCATCATCGGCCTGGAAAAGGACGTGCCTGCACCCGACGTGTACACCAACCCCCAGATCATGGCCTGGATGATGGACGAGTACGCCTTCCAAAAAGGCTTCAACGAATTCGGCGTGATCACCGGTAAACCCCTGCCGCTGGGCGGCTCTGCCGGGCGCGGGGACGCCACCGCGCGCGGCGGCATCTACACCCTGCGCGAGGCCGGTAAAGTGCTCGGCATGGAACTCCAGGGCGCGACCGCGGCCATCCAGGGCTACGGCAACGCGGGTTCGTTCGCCCACAAACTGGGCGTCGAGCTGCTGGGCCTGAAGGTGGTGGCCGTATCCGACTCGCGCGGCGGCATCTACAACCCCGACGGCCTGGACTACGAGGCCGTGCTGGACCACAAACGCAAGACCCGCTCTGTGGTCGGCTTCCCTGGCGCGCAGGAGATCACCAACGAAGAGCTGCTCGAGCTGGAAGTGGACGTGCTCTTCCCCTCCGCGCTCGAAAATGTGATCACCGCGGAAAACGCCGGGCGTATCAAGGCCAAAATCGTTGCCGAGCTGGCTAACGGCCCCACCACGCCCGAAGCGGACAAGATTCTGTTCGAGAAGGGCGTGTACGTCATCCCCGATTTTCTGTGCAACGCCGGTGGCGTGACCGTATCCTACTTCGAAATGGTGCAAAACGCCTACGATTACTACTGGGATGAGGACATGGTTCACCAGCGGCTGGACAAGAAGATGACCGCCGCGTTCCACGCCGTCCACAAGATGGCGCAGGACAACAACGTCCACAACCGGCTGGCTGCCTACATGGTGGCGGTAGCCCGCGTGGCCGAGGCGATGCAGCTGCGCGGCTGGGTGTAAGCCCGACGGCATCACGCCCCATCCCTCCATACCTTCCGAGACCTCACCGAGACCTCACAGGTTTTGAAAACCTGTGAGGTCTTTTGAAGTTCAGGGTGTCATTTTGCCATCTCTCGTTTATAATCATAGCAATCATCATTTGCAGGAGGCCACGTCCCCATGAAAGTATCCGTTTTGCAAGAAACACTGGCACAGGGTATCAACATCGTCTCACGGGCGGTCTCACCGCGCAGCACACTGCCGGTGCTGGCAAACGTGCTGGTAGCCACCGATGATGGCCGCTTGCGTCTCTCCGCCACCAATCTGGAACTGGGCATCACCTGTTGGATCGGTGCGAAGATCGAGGCCGAAGGCGCCACCACCGTGCCGGCGCGCACCTTTGCTGATCTGGTCGGCACACTGCCCAAGGACCGGGTGGAAATGACCCTGACGGAGAATACGCAAACACTGCATGTCAAATGCGGCACTTCCAACACGGACATCAAGTGCATCGACGCGCAGGAGTTCCCACCCATGCCAGTTTTGGACGCGGCCGAGGGCATCCAACTCAATGTGGCCGACCTGAAAGAGATGATTCACCAGGTGGTCTTTTCGGCCTCCACCGACGAAGCCCGCCCGGTGCTGACCGGCGTGCTGGTCACGGTGGAAGGGAACAAAATCACGCTGGCCTCCGCAGATGGTTTCCGGCTCTCGGTGCGCTCGGCGGAGCTTTCCAGTCCCGCCGAGCAGCCGATCAACGTGATCATCCCGGCGCGCGCGCTGAGCGAACTGGCGCGGGTGGCAACGGACGGCGATCAGGCGGTCTCCATGTTGCTCCCGCCGGGACGCGGCCAGGTGGTCTTCCGCATGAAAGATGTCGAACTGGTCTCGCAACTGATCGAAGGCAACTTCCCGGACTTTCAGCAGGTCATTCCACGCACTTTCGAGACCCGCTCGGTGATGTCCACCGAACAATTTTTGAAAGCCTGCAAACAGGCGGAGATTTTCGCGCGGGAAAGCTCGCATATCGCCCGGCTGAATATCACCCCTGGCGGGGAATTGCAACCCGGAACGGTCGAGATATTCGCCCAGTCCGAGGAAACCGGCTCGAACGAGACCGTGGTGGACGCCAGTATCGAAGGGCCGCCTATCCTGATCGCGTTCAACGTGCGCTTCTTGCGCGATGTGCTCGAAGTGATCAACACACCCAACGTGGCATTGGAAACCACCACCTCCGCCAGCCCCGGCGTGATCCGCCCGCTGGGAGAAGAAGATTTTTTGCATGTCATCATGCCCATGCACATCTAGCCAATGTGAGACTCCAGCGCGCGCTGGAGTCTTTGCTTTTAAGTTGCAGGTCGCACGCAAGCAGGTAGACAGGGTAAACAGGTCGCCTGACGTAAAGCGTGAAGCGTAAACCCTGACTTCTTGCTTCTCAACTCCCAATCCCATGACCCTCCCCTCCAAACACACCGACCCGATCCTGCGTATCACCCTCACCCTGGCGGAATATCCGATTTTGGGGGACCAGATTCGCGAGAAAATGCGCCAGGAGCTGTTCAAACACGCGCTGATCAGTCCCCAGGATTTCGAGGCCGAGGTCAGGGAACACGCCATTCGCTCTCAAGAGCGGGAAGGGCTGGAGGACCCGTTCGCTGAAGAGCCTGCAGATGTATGGGAAATCCGGCTGCAACGCGTGCGCGACCATTTGACGGATTTCTACTTCGCCACCTATTTGCCCTACGAATTGTTCGAGCAGATCATCATTGGAACGCTGGCCGAAAACAAAGACAGAGGGGCCATCCAGATCACCTTCAACCCCGAGCTGGCCCCGAAATACATGCTCTTCGAGCAGGCGCGCATGATCGCCAAACTGCCGCCCCAAGAGCGGGAGCAGTACCAACCCCTCTTGCAAGAGATCAAAGTGGTGCTCATCCGCACCATGATCAGCGACCAACTGGAATACGTGCGGATCGCCAAACGCTGGCTCACCATCGAAGACCTGCAAAAGATTCGTGAACACAAAATCGGCTATGGGCGCATTGGCGGAAAGGCCGCCGGGATGCTGCTGGCAATCAGCATCCTGAAATCCGTGGGCGACGAAGAGTTGCGCCGGTGCCTGACGTACCCCGAATCCTATTTTCTGGGTTCCAACTTGATGTACACGTTCATGAGCATGAACGGGTTACTACACTGGAACGACCAAAAATACAAACCCGAGGAACAAATCCGTCAGGATTACCCCAAAATCAAACAGGAATACCTGGCTGGTGAATTTCCCGCCGACATCCTGGAGCGGCTGCGAGACATGCTGGAACAATTGCAGGGCAGGCCACTCATCGTGCGCTCCTCCAGCCAGTTGGAAGACAACTTCGGCACTTCGTTTGCGGGGAAATACGACAGCTATTTTTGCCCCAACCAGGGCACGCCGGAGGAAAACCTGCAAGCCCTGACGAAGGCCATCGCCAGCGTGTACGCCAGCACGCTCAACCCGGAGGCCTTGCTCTACCGCCGCAGCAAAGGCCTGCAAGACTATGACGAACGTATGGCGATCCTGATCCAGACCGTAGATGGCGAGCGGGTGGGGCGGTACTTCTTCCCTCATGCCGCGGGGGTGGCTTTCAGCCGCAATCTGTATCGCTGGTCGCCCAGGATCAAACGGGAGGACGGGTTCGTGCGCCTGGTGTGGGGGCTGGGCACCCGCGCGGTGGACCGGGTGGGCAGCGACTATCCCAGGCTGGTGGCCCTCAGCCATCCGACGCTGCGCCCCGAGGCCTCTCCGCAGGCCGTCCGGCGGTATTCCCAGCGCTACATCGACCTGATCGATCTGCAAGAAAACACTTTCAAGACTATGCCTATCCAGGAGGTGTTGTCCCCGCGTTACAAAAACCTGCGCTACATCGCCCAACTGTACCAGGACGGTTTCCTCTCGCCTATTCGCAGCAAGTTGATCGATGCCGGCCCGGACCAATTGATTTTGACGTTCGACGAAATGCTGCGCCGCACCCCATTCCCAGAGCGTATGCGCCGGATTTTGCACCTGCTCGAGGAGCACTACGAGCTGCCGGTGGACATGGAATTCACCGTGCGCATCGTCGAAAACAACGGCGCCAGGCCGGATGTGTGCATTTCGATTGTGCAATGCCGCCCGCAAAGCCACCTCCAGGACAGCAACGCCCGCCTGCCCGCCCACGTACCCCAGCAGGACATCATTTTTGCCACCCGGCGCATGGTGCCGCAGGGGTATGTGGGTGGCATCCGCTATGTGTTGTTCGTCGCGCCGGAGGGGTATTTTTCCCTGCCCTCAGCCTCCGAAAGGAGCAGGCTGGCGCGCGTGATCGGGCGTTTGGACAAAGCTCTGGAAAACGAGACCTTCATCTGTGTGGGGCCGGGACGCTGGGGAACGACCAACCCCGATTTGGGCGTCACCGTGGGGTACGCGGACATCTACCATGCCCGCGCGCTGGTGGAGATGACCGGTGACCAGATCGGGTCCGCGCCGGAACCCTCTTTTGGCACCCACTTTTTTCTGGATTTGATGGAATCCAACACCTATCCCCTGGCAATTTATCTGGCCGATGAGGACACCGTCTTCAACCGGGATTTTTTCTACGAAACGCCCAACCGCCTGGCCGACTTTTTGCCCCAGGAAACATTGGCAGCCAATCCCGGCCTGGAGAAAAGTTTGCGTTTGATCGAGGTGTGCTCGTTTCGCCCAGGCCATCACATCGATCTGATCATGGATGACGAGCGCGGGGAGGCAATTGCCTTTCTGGTGCCGGATCAGGAAATGGAGGCTTTGTGAAACACTTCGTCGTGGTTGCCGGCAACATTGGCGTAGGCAAATCTACCCTGGTGGACATGCTGTCCCAACGCCTGGGGTGGCAGCCTTTTTTCGAGCCGGTGACCGAAAACCCCTATCTGGCGGATTTTTACCGCGATATGCGCGCCTGGGCGTTTCACTCCCAGTTGTTTTTCCTCACCAATCGCTTGCGAACCCACCACCGGTTGATGACCCACCCCTCTTCGGTGATCCAGGATCGCTGTGTGTATGAGGACGCGGAGGTGTTTGCCCGCAACCTGTACGAGCAGGGTATGATGGACGAGCGCGATTACCGTACCTACCGGGAACTTTACCGGGTGCTGACCGCGTTTCTCCCCCCGCCCGACCTGATCGTCTATCTGCGGGCTTCTGTGCCCACGTTACGCAAACGGATTGTGCAACGCGGCCGCGACTACGAGCAGAAGATCACTGAGCAGTATCTTTCCCGTCTCAACGAATTGTACGAGGCCTGGATCGCAAATTTTGAGTTCTGCCCGGTGTTGGCCGTACCCGCCGACGACCTGGATTACGTGGCGCACAACCGGCATTTCGACTTGATCATCGAGAAAATGTACGAAAAATTGCAGGGGAAAGAGGAAGTGGTTTTCGATATCGATGAGGTGAAGTCCATTCGATAGGGGAATTTATTGCCATGTACCACGCTTCAGAGATTTATTCCCCAATCCACTCCACAATCAACGCCTCCCCCTGCCCGACGCCGACGCACAGGGTGGCCAGGCCGTAGTAGGGGCGTTTTTCGTGCGGCGCGCGGCGTTTCATCTCGTGCAGCAGGGTGGTCAGGATGCGGGCGCCGGTGCAGCCGAGGGGGTGGCCGAGGGCGATGGCGCCGCCGTTGACGTTGGTGATCTCCTCCCGCATTCCCAATTCCTGCATCACGGCCAGGGCCTGCACCGCGAAGGCCTCGTTGAGTTCGATCAGGCCGATGTCGTCCATGGTGAGGCCGGCGCGCGCCAGGGCTTTGCGGGTGGCCGGGACCGGGCCGTAGCCCATGGTGCGCGGGTCCACCCCGGCCGCGGCGGTGGCGACCACGCGCGCCAGCGGTTTGAGGCCCAGCTCGGCGGCTTTTGCGCGGCTCATCAGCAGCACCGCGGCCGCGCCGTCGTTCAGGCCGGAGGAGTTGCCCGCGGTCACCGTGCCGTTGCGCCGGAACGCGGGGCGCAGGCGGGCGAGTTTTTCGAGCGAGGTGTCGCGGCGGGGCCGCTCGTCGGTGTCTACGATGATCGGGTCGCCCTTGCGTTGGGGGACGCTGACGGGCGTGATCTCTTCGGCGAACTTGCCGCTGTCGATGGCCGCGATGGCGCGTTGGTGGCTTTGCAGCGAGAAGCGGTCTTGCTCTTCGCGGGAGATGTGGGTGACGTCCCAGATGTTTTCCGCGGTTTCGCCCATGGATTCGTTGCCGTACATGGCTTTCAGGCGTTCGTTCGGGTAGCGCCAGCCGAGGGTGGTGTCCCACATGGTCTGGTTGCCCCAGGCGAAGCCGCGCTCGGCTTTGGGTACGGAGTAGGGCGCGCGCGACATGCTCTCCACGCCACCGGCGATGTACACTTCGCCCTCCCCGACTTTGATGGCGCGGGAGGCCTGCACCACCGCGTGCAAGCCCGAGGCGCACAGGCGATTGTAGGTCACCGCGGCCACCTCGACCGGGAATCCGGCCAGCAGGGTGGCCATGCGCGCCACGTT
The DNA here is from genome assembly GCA_027019845.1 of Anaerolineales bacterium. Lineage (GTDB taxonomy): Bacteria > Chloroflexota > Anaerolineae > Anaerolineales > JABWBV01 > JALUWE01. The sequence continues at coordinate 9,254 of JALUWE010000060.1, forward strand.
GCGGTTGTCTTCCCCGGCCTGGTTGGCGCAGCCGAAGTAGACTTCTTCGACCAGGGCCGGGTCCAGGCCGGTGCGCTCGACCAGGGCTTTGAGCACGTGCGCGGCCAGGTCGTCGGGTCGCACTTTTGCCAGCGCGCCGCCCAGGTTGCCGATAGGGGTGCGGATTGCGTCGATGATGACAGCTTCGGGCATGAGTGAGGTACCTCCTGAACTATCTGGCTCGCATTGTATCACACCTCTGAGGGGAGTTATGCCGGTTGCCGTACACCCGCTGGCGTTATAATAGCCCGAACCCTGAAAATTTTCTTTGGAGCGAAAACCATGACCTTCGACATGTCCCTCATCCAGCGCGGCGCGCGGTTGCGCCGCACCCCTTTCTTCGAGGCCACCCAGAAATACGGCGCAAAAGGCTACACGGTCTACAACCACATGCTCTTCCCGATCTGCTTCGACGATCTGGAGGCCGAATACTGGCATCTGATCCACCACGTCACGCTGTGGGATGTTTCGGTGGAGCGCCAGGTGGAGATTACCGGCCCGGACGCGTTCCGCTTCACCAATCTGCTCACCCCGCGCGACCTGAGCCGCTGCCGCGTGGGGCAGGGCAAATACGTGGTGATCACCGACCAGGAGGGCGGCATCATCAACGACCCGGTCTTGCTGCGCCTGGGCGAGAATCACTTCTGGCTGGCGCTGGCGGACAGCGACGTGCTGCTGTGGGCCAGGGGGGTTGCGTTGCACGCGGGGATGGATGTGCAAATCCGCGAACCGGACGTTTCCCCGCTGCAAATTCAGGGGCCGAAGTCCAAACCGGTGGTGCAAACCCTGTTTGGCGAGGCAGTGCTCAAGCTGAAGTATTACGAATTTTTGGAAACCGACCTGGACGGCATCCCGGTGGTGGTGACGCGCACCGGCTGGAGCGGGGAGGTGGGGTACGAGGTTTACCTGCGGGATGGCAGCCGCGGGGTGGAACTGTGGGAGCGCATCATGGAGGCCGGCAAGCCGCACAACATCGCGCCCACCGGCCCTTCCGACATCCGGCGCATCGAGGCCGGTATTCTGAATTACGGCGCGGACATGACGCTGGAGAACAATCCCTACGAAGTGGGCCTCGGCTGGCTGGTGAATCTCAAACAGGAGGCCGATTTCATCGGCAGGCGCGCGCTGGAGCGTGTCCGGGCGGAGGGGGTGCAGCGTAAGCTGGTGGGGATCGTGATCGAGGGGCCGCGTATCGAGTTCAACATGACCAAGTGGCCGGTCAGTGTGGGTGGCCAGGCCGTGGGGCGGGTGACTTCCGCGATCTATTCGCCCCGGCTGGAGAAGAACATCGGCTATGCCATGCTGCCGGTTGCGTATGCCGCGCTGGGAACGCGCCTCACGGTTACGCTTCCGGGCGGGGAGCCGCGGCCCGCGCGGGTGGTGGAAAAGCCGTTCGTAGACCCCCAAAAGCTGATCCCCAAGTCATAGCCAGCCCCGCAGGCGGTACACCAGGATTCCGAGATATTCTTTGATCGCCAGCGTGGTTTCGTTCAGGTTGTCCGCGCTGGGGAAGAGGCCCAAAACCCAATCCGGCCAGGTTTCGGAGAGCGGTTTTTGCACGCCAGAGACCGTGACGCGAAAATCGGTGGGCGCGGGGATGACTTCAAAGCCCTGTTTCTCGAACAGCATCACGGAGCGGGGCATGTGCATGGCGGAGGTGACCAGCAAAATGCGCCGGATGCCGAGCGGTTCGAGCACCTGGCGGGTGAAGACCGCGTTTTGGTAGGTGTTGGCAGAGCGTTCCTCCAGCAAAATGGCTTCTTGGGGAACACCCAGGAAGGTGAGCAGCGCGGTCATGTTGCGCGCCCCGTTGGATTCGGTCGCGGTCCAGGGCAGCTTGCCGCCGGTGACGACCACCAGGGGCGCGGCCCCCTGGCGGTAGAGCATCGCCCCGTACAGCACCCGGTCCCCGGCGTCCTCTACCTCCACCATGGGGCGCGGGAACTGCGCGGGTGCGGTGCCGCCGCCCAGGATCACAATCGCCTCCGCCGGGGGGAGCGGCGAGGGGGGCAGGTATTGCCATTCCAACGACTTCACCAGCGCGGCGGACACCCAGCGGTTGCCGCCCAACCACAGAATTGCCAGGCTCAGGGCCAGCACGCGGGTGCGCCATTTCTTCTTTCGCAGCAACAAGGCCAGCGCCAGCAAAATACCGGCCAGGCTCAGCGGGTAGACCAGGATGGGGAGCAGTTTGGAGAGCAGCAGAAACATGCGCTAAAACCCGAAAGTGTTCTCCACCACGCCCGGCAGCAGTTGGTACACCGAACAGCCGATTGTGTTCTCGAAGTCGCTTTTGATGCGGAAAATCGCCTTCCATTTGGGGATGGTGAAGCGGTTGAAGTTTTCGTAACGGATGAGCACATCCACCCAGCGTTTTTCCAGCAGGCAAAAGCCGGTAGGCAGCGCCAGTGAATCGCAAAGCTGGAACAGGCGGTCATACTCGTCGAATGTGGTCCGATCCAGGTAGTCCTGCACGAAGTGCAACTCTTCCGGGGTGCAGTCCCACTCGCTGGAACCGGCGTACACATCCGGGATGGGGAAGGAGTGGGTCAGGCAGATGCGCGCCGCGTCCGGGAAGCCTTCCCTGAGCAGAAAGCGGTAGCCGTCCAGCACATGGCGCATGCCGGTGAGGCCCTCCCGCCGCCCGATGTCGTGCAGCAGACCGAGGACGCGGGCAGCCTGCGGGTCCAGGCGGGGGTGGCGGGCCGCGATGGCGGCCGCGGCCTCGGCCACGTGTACCGAGTGCGCCACCCAGCCGCCGGGGTTGCGGCGCTCGCCCGCTTCCAGGTACGCTTTTGCCTGTTGGAGGCTGGGGAGGGTGATCTTGACTCTCATCGCATTCACCTTTCGCAGGCTAATCTCCCGCCGCGGGCAGGTCTCCATACGACTCGTAAGCCCGCTCCAGCTCGCGGCGGAACTGCTGGGTGTAGAGGCGGTAGTAATGCCCGCGCTGGCGGATCAGTTCGGTGTGGTTCCCCTGCTCGGTGATGCGCCCGTTCTCGAGCACCAGGATGCGGTCGGCGCGCTTGATGGTCGAGAGACGGTGGGCGATCACGAAACTGGTGCGGCCCTCCATCATGCGCTCCATCCCTTTCTGGATCAGGGCCTCGGTCAGGGTGTCCACCGAGCTGGTGGCCTCGTCCATGATGAAGATGTCCGGATCGGCCAGGATGGCGCGCGCCAGGCTGATCAGCTGCTTCTGCCCGACCGAGAGCAGCACCCCGCCCTCGCCGACCTCTTCGTCGTAGCCGTTTTCCAGTTCGGAGATGAACTCGTGCGCGCCGGCCAGTCTGGCGGCCTGCTCCACTTCTTCGTCTGTGGCCTCCAGCCGTCCGTAGCGGATGTTCTCCCGGATGGTGCCGGAGAACAAGTGCGGGGTTTGCAGCACCACGCCGATGCGGGACTGGATGCCCTGCAGGGTGTAGTGCGTGTAATCGCGCCCGTTGATGCGGATCACGCCTTTGCGCGGTTCGTAAAAGCGCGCCACCAGGTTGACGATGGTGGACTTTCCCGCGCCGGTCGGCCCGACGATGGCGATGGTCTCGCCGGGATGGACCCGCAGGCAAAAATCGCGCAACACGGGTTTGTCTTCCTCGTAGTAGAAGTCCACGTGGTCGAATTCGACCGCCCCGCGCAGGGAAGCCGGTTCGGATGCGCCTTCCCGGTCCACCACTTCGGGCCGCGAGTCAATCAGCGAGAAGACCCGCTCGGCGGAGGCCACCGAGCGTTGCAATTCTGCGTAGACGCGCGCCAGTTCTTGTACGGGCCAGAGCATGAAGGTGACGTAGGCGATGAAGGCCTGGATGCCGCCGATGGTGATCCCGCCCACGGTGGACTGAATCCCGCCGTACCAGGCAATCGCGCCTATCGCCAGCGCGCTGATGATCTGCACCACCGGCAGAAAGAGCGCGGACAGCCAGGCCGCCTTGTAACCGGCCTGGTACATGCTGCCGGTCAACACTTTGAACTCGTCCAGATTTTTCTCTTCGCGCACCAGGGCTTTGCTCACCCGCACCCCGGTGATATTTTCGTTGTACGCGCCGGTGATCTTGGAGTTGAGTTTGCGCACTTTGCGGTATTCGGCCAGGATGTATTGCTTGAAGATGCTGGCCACCACGATCAACACCGGAACAAGGATCAGCACGATCAAAGCCAGCTTCCAGTTGATCATGAACATGAACACCGCGGAGGAGATGATGCTGACGATGCCCCAGGTAATGTCCAGCAGGCCCCAACTGACCAACTCGGCGATGCGCTGGGAATCCGAGGTGACGCGCGACATGATCCAGCCCAACGGGGTGCGGTCGTAGTACGAGAGGGACAGGTCTTGCAGGCGGGCGAACATCTTCTGGCGCAGATCGTATTGGATGCGCTCCCCCAACCCCCCGGCCATGTAGATGAAGACGAACACGCCCAGCGCGGAGAGCAGGATCAGGCCGGCGTAGATGAGCACAAGCTGGTACAGCGCTGCGGTGTCCCGGGCGATGATGCCCTCGTCAATGATGCGTTTGCTGATGAAGGTGAAGAGCGAGTCCAGGAACGAGATAGCCGTGATAGCCAGCAGGAATCCGGCCAGAAGCGGCCAATGGGGCCTGGCCTGAGCGATGATGCGCAGGATAGTGCGCCCGTTGAATTGGGTGGTGAATTCTTCTTCTTCGAAGTAGTGGTCGGACATGGTTGTTTCCTTTTTGAAATGGGACGCGGACGAGCACGGATGAACGCGGAGTCTTGTTATATTATTGCTTCCAGGTGATGGTCTTGCGGTCGTTATTGAATACTAGGCGGCGGAAGTCGGCTTTGGGGCCAAAATTGAGCAGCAAGCCCACTTCGTAAGGCGTTGCTCGGAGATAGTTGAGCAGTTGAGCTTCGTGAGCTTTTGTAATGGTCCGGGCAACTTTGATCTCAATGATCACTTTATCTTCAACGAGCAAGTCGGCATAGTATTCGCCAATCACTTGACCTTGAAAGTAAACGCAAATTTTAGCTTGCTGTGCTACCTTTAGTCCCTCCTTACGAAGCGCAATTGCTAATGCGTTTTCATACACCTTTTCCAAAAAGCCATAGCCCAGTTGGGGATAAACGATCTTAAAAAAGGCGTGTAGTATCTTGTCAGTGATTTCACTATGTTTCAAATTTATGAATTTACTCATCTTCTCAAATTCCAAGGCTTGGATATATACCAGATGAAGAAAAAATTAAGAATTATCCGCGTCTCTCCGCGTCTCTCCGCGTTTTTCCGCGTCCCATCACCCCCCCACACTCGCGATTTCCCTTTCCAACTCAACCTCAATTCTCGCCTGCACCTCGTAGATGCGGCGGTAGATGCCGTCTTCGTCTTTGAGTAGCTCCTCGTGGGTGCCCTGCTGCACGATGTGACCTTTGTTGAAGACCAGGATGGCATCCGCGTGCATGACGGTCTGGATGCGGTGGGCGATGATGAAGGTGGTGCGGCCTTCCATCAGCCGCTCGAGCGCGGCGCGGATGGCCGCTTCGGTCTCGGTGTCCACGGAGGAGGTGGCGTCATCCAGGATCAGGATGCGAGGGTCTTTGAGCAGCGTGCGGGCAATGGCGACGCGCTGTTTCTGGCCGCCTGACAGGGTCACACCCCGCTCCCCAACCAGGGTGTTGTACCCCTCCGGGAAGGACAGGATGACGTCATGGATGGCGGCGGCGCGGGCCGCCTGGTACACCTCTTCATCCGTGACCTGGCGGCCCACCCCGTAGGCGATGTTTTCGCGGATAGTGCGGGAGAACAGGAAAGGCTCCTGCTCCACGATGCCGATTTGCGAGCGCAGGTATTTGCGCGGGTAACGCTTCAGTTCCACGCCGTCGAGCAGGATGCGCCCGCCGGTGTATTCGTAAAAGCGCGGCAGCAGGTTGACCAGGGAGGTCTTGCCGGAGCCGGTCGAACCCATCAGCGCGATCACCTGGCCGGGCTGCACGTGAAAGTTGATGTTGTGCAGCACTTCGGTGCCGTCTTCGTAGGCAAAATGCACATTTTCGAACACGATCTCGCCGCGCACATCCCCGTCCGGGAGGTGGTCTCCAGCCTCCATCGGTTCGCGGTCTTCGCGGATGATTTCCGAAACCCGGTTGTACGAGACCAGCGCGGTGGAGGCCTGCACGATTAGCCGCCCCAGGTTGCGCATCGGCCAGATGATCCAGATCACCATACCGGAAAAGGCCAGGTAATCGCCGACGGTGATGATGCCGTTGAGGGCCATCAGTGCGCCGGCCAGGAAGCCGCCCAGCATTTGCATCCCGGCCACGATGTCAGAAACTGGCCAGTACAGCGAGTGCATCAGCAGCAAACGCATCCCGCGGCGATACTTCTCCTTGTTCTCCGCGCCAAACTTGTCGATCTCGAACTGCTGGCGGGCGAAGGCCTTGACCACACGCACGCCGCTCAGGTTTTCTTGCAATGTGGCCGAGAGCCGGGCTTCCTGCTCTTGATAGGCTTCGTAGGCCTTTTCGATTCGGGTGAAGAAGTAGTACGACATCACCCACAGCAGCGGCAGAGAGACCACCGAGAGGAAGGCCAGTTGCACGTTGATGTACGCGATGGCCGCGAAGTTGATGGCGAAGAGCAGCACGATGCGCCCGACGCCGGTGGCCTGCTGCAAAAAGAAGCGGTTGATGGCCTCCACATCGGAGGTGGCGCGCTGCAACAGTTCACCCGTCTGGGTGCGGTCGTGGTAGCTGAAGGACAGCCGTTGGATGTGGTCGAACAGGTAGTTGCGCAGCCGGCGGGCGATGCCCTCCGCGGTGAAAGCGGCCCAGCGCCCGCTCAAAAAGGTGAACGCGCCCTCGAACAGCGCCAGCCCCAGAAAGCCCAGCGCCACCCAGGGCAGCAGGTTCAACAGCCCGCCGCCCAGAACATCGTCGATCAGGTATTGGATCAGCAGGTAGGTGGCCGTTTTGCTGACCGCGGCCAACCCCAGGGCCAGCGTGGCCCCCACGTAGGGCAGCCGGAAGCCGCGCATCATGCGCCACAATCCGATCAAACGATTCTCGGAGAGCGTTTCTTGCAAGTCGAATTCAGGTGTGTGTCGGTGGTTCACGGTGTTACACCTCCAGAAACAAAAAATGCGTGAGGCGTCAACCTCACGCATTGGAAAAAACACTGCGATTCAGGAATCAACGCCATCTTTTACCCATACGATACACGCCGTATGCGCTAAAAACATTGGCCGCGGGTGTGGTTTTCATCCTGAACATGGGTACAGTTTAATCTTTATGAATAGTGTTTTGCTTGCAATGAAACGTGTGCTGTGGGAGAGTATACCATTGACTGGAGCATTGCTCAAGGCCGAAATTAATTTACAGAAAGGGTCAAATCGCCACTTGAATGAAAATGGCGGCTATGAGCGCTACACCGAGGTCGACCATAAAGGCCCGCCTGCGATATTTGCCCGTCAGGTAGGGCAGGGAAAGTGCCAGGCCGGGGCCGAGGTGATCGGCCTGTCTTCGGACGACACCAGGCAACAGGCTCCCAAGCCTGACGAGGCCGATGAGCAAAATAAGCCGCGCTATCATGCGCTGCCACGCCAGCGCAGCTAATTCGCGTTGGTAGGCTTCGTTAGCGTAAAATAAGATGCGCTCGGAAATGAACCAAACGTAGGTGACAAACAAAAAAGCAATTCCATAAATCAGCCATGGCCCCGCGACGGGCGAATTTTCGGGCGGAATCAGTTTCTCCATCCAGGTAGCTACCAGCCAAAGAGAAAGAAAGTGCAAAATCTGGTCGAAAACGTAGGGGGCGATGATCCACTCAGGCCGCTTGCCGGAAAGATAGTTTTTGAAAGTGTCGATCCCGTAATGAAATGCTGCGACAACCACCAACAACCACCAAACCCGTTGCACAGCACTTCCAAATAGGATGAGCATGACCACAAAGTGTACGCCAGTGTGGAGTAGCAGCCCTTTTGGCTTTCGCTTTGCCCGTACCATCCAGTTGGGTTGGAGGGGGAAATCGGCGATTAAATGAGCGAAGGTCAGGTACAAAAACATGGAGAAGACACCCGACGAGCGAAACAAAATCATTATACCCCTGCGATTGAGAAGATATAATCATCGTCATGTCGATGAATTTTCACGCAGCCTCTCGATTGGCAGCGATTTTCCCCCTGATTGTGGGATTGGTGACGGGCGTTGCGTCCTGGTGGCCTGACCCCAGCGCAACGCCGCGCACACCCGTCCAGGTCGCTTTGTCCACCGATACCACGCCCACACTGACAACGACCACCCCCGCACCCATCGCCACGCCGACCCTCACGCCAACCCCCTCTGTCACCGTGTCGAGTACTGTCACGACCACCGCCACGCCGATCACCCCAACGGCCACACTCACCTCCACCGCGGCTATCAGCCCTACCGCCACCCTCACCCCTACAACGACCACCACCCCGACGATTACCCCTACCCCCGCCAGTACGCCTTCTCCCGCACCCTCTGCCACCCCTACGGCCACCCCCTCCCCTTCGATCCCGCCCCGCAATGCCCTCGACCTGACCCTGACCGCGTTGATCGCAACGGTTACACCTTTTCCCACCCACACTCCGACCAGAACGCCTGCCACGCCGTTCCCTACTCGTACCCCCACCCCCAGCGACACACCGCCCCCGGACGTTTTCGAGGGGGCAAACCGTGCCGCGTTGCTGCGGCTTGGCCTGGCTGTGCTCGGGCTGCTCTGTAGCGGAGGAATTCTCTTGTTGGGATTTTTGGCCGTTTACCTACGCCTCGCGAATCGGCGGTGAGCGTTACCGGCATTCAACGCAAGAGAAGCCCTCTCCCGCCTGCCTGGATGAGGAAGATGGCCTCCCTTCGCTACACTACGCTTGTATAAAATAGTGGCGGGCAGGGTGTCCCCGCGGTAAGATAGAGGGAAATCTTACCATTGGCGGTCAGCGATGGGAAAGTCTATCGGCTTACGAGCCGGGTCTTGGAGGACAAGACCACG
>JALUWE010000061.1 GCA_027019845.1 Anaerolineales bacterium
TGTTTCTGGTGTTCCTGGCCGTTTACCTGGTTGCCGGACTGGGGGCACTCCGAGTGGCAAGCCAGGTAGACAGACGCCTGTATGGCTTTTTCAACGACATTCAGGAGGCGCGCACTTTTTACACGTTCTCAAACCGCCTGGCGTTTGCCGAACGCGCGGTTTATTGGGGGACGGGGTGGGAAGTGTTCGGCGATTACCCCCTTCTCGGCGTCGGCTTGGGGAACGTCGGGTTTTTCTTCCCCGAAAAAATGCCCGCTTTTGGCTGGTTGTTGACCGAAATCGCAGGGCTGTTCAACGAGCGTGGTTTCATCCCGAACACCAAAAGCATCTGGACACGTTTTCTGGCGGACACAGGCATCATTGGCTTCGCGCTTTTCATTTCCTGGCTGTACGTGCTCTGGAAATCGGCGCGCTACACCTATACCAGCCGGGACCCGCTGCTGAAAACGATGGGCATGATGGGCATTTTCGTGCTCTTAGCGTTGTTCATCGAAGGGTTCAGCGTGGATTCGTTTGCGCTGCCCTATATGTGGTTTGCGCTGGGGCTGATCGCAGCCGCGGGGAATCTGTTCTTGCAAAGTGAGGGCGGATTGCCAATTCGCCCTGATACGTAAGCTGTCAATGGAGATGAAGAAATGACCACCCAAACGACTTATCTGCCCGCCAAAACCTGGAAACAACGCCTTTCCGCGTGGGTGCTGCGGCTGATCGGTTGGCGCATCCAGACGCTGCCCGCGCTGCCACCCAAATACCTGATCGTGGTCGCACACCACACCTCCAACTGGGATTTGCCCCTCGGCCTGCTTTTCCTGGGTGTGACCGGCATCAAAGCCCACTTCATTGCCAAAGACGACCTCTTCCGCGGGCCGTTGGGCTGGCTGTTGCGCTGGCTGGGGGGCATCCCGGTCAACCGCCGCTCACGCACCAACTTCGTCGACCAGATCGCGCGCGAGTTCGAACAACGCGACCGGTTGGCAATCGCCATCACCCCAGAGGGTACCCGCAGCAAGACCGATTACTGGAAATCCGGCTTTTACCATATCGCGCTGAAAGCCAACCTTCCCGTGGTGCTGGGATACCTCGACTATAGGCGCAAAATGGTTGGCTATGGCAAAATCATGCACCTGACCGGCGACATCGAGGCCGACCTGGACGTGATCCGCGAGTTCTTTTCGCACGTTACCGGCAAATTTCCCCACCAACACGGTCGAATCCGTTTCCGCCCGCGGGGGTAAGGTCGCAGGTCAAAAAGGGCGACTTTGCGGGGGTTTTTCAGATTCTCCGTCCCCTCCAGGCGGGTGCGGTGCAGCCTCGCGGTATCCCCCATCGTTATCCGCAATTCAGGTTGTATACCATCTCACATACCAACCGGCTGGCCGCGGTTCAAGCGTGAACGTTCCGCGGCAAAGGCCAGCAGATGGCTTTCCTCGCCCCCGCGTTGCCCCGCACCGATCAGAATGGCATGGATGGGGGTTGTCATCCGCTATCCGTGCGTTATTCTCCCTCTTTCTCCGGCACCTGGCTCATGGCGTATTCGGCCAGCGCGGCGATGGTCAGGCTGGGATTCACGCCGGGGTTGGCGGGGATGATCGAGCCGTCCACCACGTACAGGCCGGGGTAATTGTGTACCTGGCAGTCCAGGCCGATCACGCCGTCGTCTGCGCTTTCGCCAAAGGGTACACCGCCGATGAAGTGCGCGGTCAGCGGGATGTTGAGCAGCGTCTCGACGAGGGAACCCGCGGGAACGCCGTCGGTCTTTTTGGCAAAGCGGCGCGTGACGCGGTGCCCGATCTCGATTTTCGCCGGGACGGAGTTTTGCGTGTCGGGTTCGGTCACCAGCCCGCGGCGAAACAGGGTGAACAGATGCCGCCCCGGGCGCACCCGCAGCCGGTTTTCCGCGGTCTGCATGACCAGCACGATGGTGGTTTTCTCGGCCCAGCCCGGCAGGAAGTGGGTGCGCAGGAAGTCGAGCGGGTGGGTGATCAGCATAGCGAGGGCCTTCAGCCAGCGCACCACCAGGCTGTCCCCTTCATCGAGCAGCGGCGCGCCCATCAGCCGCATCAGGCCGGAGCCGGCGGGGTAGCGTACCGGTTCGATGGAGGTGATCTCGTCGGCGTTGAAGATCGAGCCGATGGCGATGCCCCGGGAGTAGTCGGTATGCCCGTTGCGGCTGATCGAGCCGAGCAGGGCTTCGGAGTTGGTGCGCACGTTCTCGCCCAGCCGCGGGGAGAGGCGCGGCAGCGAGCGGGTCACGTCCCGGCAGCGAAACAGCAGCCGCAGCGTGCCCAACGCGCCGCAGGCCACGATCACATTGCGGGCGCGCACGCGTTGTTCGCCCTTGAACAACCAGGCGGTCGAGCGGTGGTAGGCCACTTCGTAGCGTGCCCCATCGGGCTGGCCTTCGGGTAGCGGGCGGATGTCGTGGGCTTGGGATTCGGCGCGCACTTCCGCACCCCATTTTTCTGCGAAGTAGAGATAGTTTTTGACCAGCGTGTTCTTGGCGTTGTGACGGCAGCCGACCATGCACCCCCCACAGTGGATGCACCCCCGGCGGGGCGGCCCCTCCCCGTCGAAGTACGGGTCCGGCACTTCTTCCCCTGCCCTTTCGGGGTCGCCGAAGAACACGCCCACGTCGGTGGGCTGGAAGGTGTGCTCCTGCCCGAGTTCCCGCGCCACTTCGCACATGATGTGATCGGCAGGCCACAGCCGCGGGTTGGGGGTGACGCCGAGCATCCGCCGCGCCCGCTCATAATGCGGGCGCAGCACGGTTTTCCAGTCGTTCAGGTGGCGCCAGGCAGGCGCGGCGAACAGCGCGTCGCCAGGCTCCATCAGCACGTTGGCATAGCCCAGGCTGCCGCCGCCCACGCCGCTGCCGTGCAGCACCAACACGCCGTTGAGCAGGCTCATCTCCAGAATGCCGAAGGCGCGCGCCGCGGGCAGCCACAGGTATTTCCAGATGTTCCAATTGGTTTTCGGGAAATCTTGATCCCGGAACCGTTTCCCCCGCTCCAACACCAGCACGCGGTAGCCTTTTTCGGTCAGCCGCATGGCCGAAACGCTGCCGCCAAAGCCAGAGCCGATGATGACGTAGTCGTAGACCTCACTCATCAGGCGTAGTCGTAAAATCCCTTCCCCGTCTTGCGCCCCAGATGCCCGGCAGCCACCATTTTGCGCAGCAGGTAAGCCGGGCGGTATTTGTCTTCGCCCAGATCGCGGTGCAGCACCTCCATCACGAACAGCACCACGTCCAGGCCGATCAGGTCGGCCAGGTAGAGCGGGCCCATGGGGTGGTTCATGCCCAGCTTCATCACGGTGTCGATGGCCTCTACGCTGCCGAGGCCCTCTTGCAGCGCGAAGATGGCCTCGTTGATCATCGGGCACAAGATGCGATTGGAGATGAAGCCGGGGGAATCTTTGGCCTCCACCGGGGTTTTGCCCATCTTTTCGGCCACCTCGAAGACAATGCGGGTGGTTTCATCGGAGGTGTCCAGGCCGCGGATCACCTCGACCAGCTTCATCAAAGGGACCGGGTTCATAAAGTGCATTCCGATCACCTTATCGGGGCGGTTGGTGGCCGCGCCGATTTTGGTCAGGCTGATCGAGGATGTGTTGGAGGCCAGGATCACATCCGGGCGGGCTTTGGCATCCAGGTCGCGGAAGAGGCCGAATTTGAGTTCCGGCTTCTCGGTGGCGGCCTCGATCACGAAATCGGCCGCGGCCACATCGTCCAGCGTGGTGGTGGTGGCGATGTTGAGGGCGGCCTCTTTCTGCTCTTGGCTGATGCGCCCCTTCTCGAACAGTTTCCCCACCGATTTGGCGATGGTGGTCTTGCCGCGCTCCAGGGCCTCGGGGGCGATGTCCATCATGGTGACGGTAAAACCGGACACGGCTGCGGTCTGGGCGATGCCGTTGCCCATCGTGCCCGCGCCGACGACGAAAATATGTTGAATGCTCATGCGTGAATTTCTCCTAAAAACAGGTTGGCAACAAATTTTGACGCATCATGTCATGCAGGATAATTATACCCTGTTGGTTGGTTCCTGGTTGGGTGGTGAGAACGTTGGCACGTTACTCCCTACTCCCCACCCACCCCCAAACCTACTCAGCCGCGCGCAGATGATGTACAATCAGTGTTCAGTGTTCAGTGTTCAGTGTTCAGTGTTCAGTGTTCAGTGTTCAGTGCGTAACTTCGGCCAGAAAGACACACGCCCTCTGTCATTCTGCGGGAGCGCAACCTATCCTGTCATTCTGAGGGAGCGC
>JALUWE010000062.1 GCA_027019845.1 Anaerolineales bacterium
CCAGATGAAGACGTTGGTGAAAGCCGGGCTGCTGTTCTGGTTGTAGAGCGCCCCGCCGTTGCCGTTCGTGGTCTGGTTGCCCCGGAACTCAACATCGGCGAGCGAACCGCCGCTGTTGGCATTGAGGATGGCGCCGCCGTTGGTAGAGGCGGTGTTGGTGAAGAAGGCAACGTTGGTGATGGTGACGGTGCTGGTGAGGTTGAACATAGCGCCGCCGTTGGTCGAAGCCGTGTTGCTAATGAAGGTGGTACCGGTCAACGTCAGCGTGCCTGTGAGGTTGGCAATGCCACCACCGAAATCGGCGCTATTGTTGACGAACGTGCTAGCGATGATGAGCGGATCGCTGTAGTCGCTGTTGCGCATCCCCCCGCCTTTATCCGCGGCCGAATTCCCATCGAAGGTGACGTTGGTCAGCAATGGGCTGCTGTAGTAGTTGTCCATTCCGCCGCCGGTGCTGGCCGAATTGCCAGAGAAGGTGACGTTGGTCAGCGTGGGACTGCTGAAGACGTTGAGCATCCCGCCGCCGGCGTCGGCCCAATTGCCAGAGAAGGTGACGTTGGTCAGCGTGGGACTGCTGGAGGAGTTCTGCATTCCGCCGCCGGTGCTGGCCGAATTGCCAGAGAAGGTGACGTTGGTCAGCAATGGGCTGCTGTAGTAGCTGACCATCCCGCCGCCGTTGGTGGCCGAATTGCCAGAGAAGGTGACGTTGGTCAGCGTGGGGTTGCTGTCGGTGTTGGATATCCCGCCGCCGACGGCCGCCGAATTGCCAGAGAAGGTGACGTTGGTCAGCGTGGGACTGCTGCTGTTGTCGTTGGACATCCCGCCGCCCTGGAAGTCGGCCGAATTGCTGGAGAAAGTGACGTCCGTCAGCGTGGGGCTGCTGTTGTTGTTGTTGAACATCCCACCGCCGTAGATAGCAAAATTCCCGGAGAACGTTAGGTTGGCAAGCGTTGGACTGCCGCCGTCGTTGAACATCCCGCCACCGCTGTCGTTGGGGCTGTTTCCGTTCGCTTGCCCGGCGGTGATGGTGAAACCGTCCAGCACGGCGGTGCTGTCCGTCCCGCTGCCGGTGACTACCTGGTAGGCGTTATTGCCGGTGATCTTCGCCGTATCGGTCACCACGCCGTTGGCGTCGGTGATGTCGTTCTGCTCGAGGTCGCCGCTCAGCACGGTGATGTTGGCGGCCGGGTTGCGCTCTGTACGCAGCGTCTCCGTGGCAGCAAAACCGCCGTAGAGGGCCACGCCATTTTGGAGTTGGAAGGTGCTGGTAATGGCGTTGTCCGTCTGGCCGATGCCTTCGTCGGGGTAGTACACGCCTTTGGCCACCCAGATTTCGTCGCCGGCCGACGCGTGGGCCAGCGCGTCTTGCAGGCTGGTGAAGGCGTTGGTCCAACTGCTGCCGTCGTTGGCGCCGGCGGCGCTGGCGTTGACGTAGATCACGTTGCCGGAATGGGCGGCCCGCGCCGGCTGCTGAAAGGCGAACACAAGCGCCGCCAGCAGCGCGAATGAAAAGATGAATGGGATGACAAGACGGTGTTTCATGAGTAAGCTCCTTCTCGATTATGGAATGCGGTGATGGCAGGTGAGCGCATGTGCAACGCTACCTCTAACGCCTATTTTCTACAAACGCCGTCACAAAAGCGTCACAAACTGTGCTAGAATCGGGAAATTCCCCTTTTCAAGTGCGTAAGTCCTACTCTATACGGCCTCATGCTGCAGCTCAACCTTTTCGGTCACTTTCGCGCCACTTTAAATGACAAGCCGCTAACCTTGCCCACCAAAAGCGTCGCGGCCCTGATAGCGTATCTCCTCCTGGAACAGGCTACCCCCCAACCCCGTGAGCACGTCGCCACGCGGCTCTGGCCCGACCGGCCGGAAACGCGCGGGCGCCACAATCTACGCCAGACCCTGCTGCGCCTGCGGCAGACGCTGCCAGATGCCGCCAACGGTCAGCCGCCCATCCTCGCCGAGGGAGAAACCCTGCAATGGAACCCGGCCTATCCGGTGGAAGTGGACGTGCGCCGCTTCGAGGCCGCCATGGCGCGTGCGGAACCCTTCCTTCACACCCCCCTGGATCAGACTCCCTACCCGGCCATCGCCCCCTTGCAGGCTGCGCTTGAACAGTACACCGCCGACCTGCTGCTGGGCTACGACCTGCTGAACGACTTGTACGCCGGGTGGCTGCTGCCCTGGCGAACGAAATACCGGCGACAGGCGCTGATGGCACTGGCGCGGCTCGCGGAATGCTACGGCCGCGCCGGCCTGCCCCACCGCATGGAAGAAATGGCCCGGCGGCAGCTGGCTCTCGACCCCGAACGCGAAATCGCCCACCGCCAGCTCATGCAGGCCCATCTGGCGCAGGGCGAATACCTGGCCGCTCTAAAACACTACTCGGTGTACGAAAAACAACTCCAGGCGACCGGCGAGCAGCCTGCCCCACCGCTGCGCATGTTACACCAGCGGGCAATTGCCTACCGGGAAGAGCGCGTCGCCCCGCTGCAGCCCATCCCCCATAACCTGCCCCCTCGAAAAACGCCCTTCCATGGCCGCCAGGAAGAACTCGACGACCTGCTGATGGGGCTGGTCGCCCCCGATGAACGCCTGCTCACCCTGACGGGCCTGGGCGGCATCGGCAAGACCCGCCTGGCGCTGACCGCCGCCCGCCACTTCATCCGGCCTATGCCGACCATCCCTCCGCGCTTCCCCGGCGGCGTGTGGTTCGTTTCGCTGGCCGAAGTACCGGGAGCTGATGAAGAAACCTTCGCCCAGGCAATTTTGCAAAGCTGCGGCCAGCAAGCCAGGGAAGCCGAAAGCGCGCTTGCCGCCGTCATCCGGCACCTGAGCGGCGAAGCCTGCCTGCTGATCCTGGACAATCTGGAACACCTGCCGGGTGCGGGAGACTTCATCGCCAGCCTGTTGCGCGCACTCCCTGGCCTGACCGTGCTGGCCACCTCCCGGCACCCCCTGGGGTTACAACAGGAAACGGTCTGGCACCTTCAGGGACTGCCTGTCCCGGCGGATGAACACGACACCGCAGCCCCCAGCGTGACTCTGTTCGTCGAACGGTTGCAGCGTGTGGGCGGGGACTTCCGTCTCACACCGGAGGTAGCGCCCACCCTGACGCGCATCTGCCGCGCCCTCGACGGCTGGCCCCTGGCGCTTGAACTGGCCGCCAGTTGGGGCGAGCGGCTGCCGGTGGGCGAGATTGCCAGCCGCGTGGTAGCGGACATCACCGCCCTGAAGACCGCAATGCCCGATGTGCCGCTCCGGCATCGCAGCATCGAGGCGGTGCTCAACGGCTCCTACCATCTGCTCACGCCGGTGCAGCAGCGCATCCTGACGCGCTTTGCTGTCTTTCACGGCGGCTGCACCATCGAGGCCGCCGAAGCCATCCTGGACGCAACCATCGAAGACCTCACCCTGCTGGTGCGCCGCGCTCTGCTCCGGCAGCAGCAAGGCCGGTACACCATCCATGAATTGATTCGCCAGTTCGCGCGGCAAAAATTGGAGCTAAGCCGGGAACAGGAGGTCGCCGAACGTGCCCATGCCACGTATTACCTTCACCTGCTGGCCTCCCTGGAAAGCGACCTGTTCGGGCCGCATCCGCTGCCCGCGGTTCGCCAACTGCGCCCGGAGTGGGAAAACCTGCACACGGCCTGGCATTGGGCGATTAAAAACGCGCAACATGACCAACTGGCGGCCGTGCTCCCCGCCCTGACCCGTTTTTCCCTCCTGAGCGGCCTCTTGCGGGAAGGGACAGTCCTGATGCAGGCAGCCCTCCCCGCCGCTCCTCCTCCCTTGGCCTATGATTTAATCCTCACACAGGCGCGATTGAACAATCGCCTGGCAAAAATCAACACGGTGCACACCCTTCTCGAAACCCTGCCTGCCTTGCAAAGCATGTTGCCCTACCAGCAAATAGAAGCGCATCTGAACTGGGGCATGGTACTATACATGCAGGGCTTCTTCTCCGAGTCCAAACATCACTTTTCGCAGGCGGTAGCCCTGGCGCGGGTGTCCTCCGATCGCGACAGGCTGGTGGAGAGCCTGGCAGGATTAGCCAAGGTAGACTTTCACGGCGAACAGTACCTGACCGAGCTTACCACACTGCTGAATGAGGTGAGCGACTTATGGCTGAAAAGAGAGATTTACTTTTATTTGGGATCGGTCAGCATCCGCCGTAGCCATTACCGGCAGGCATGTGTCTACTGGCAAAAGGCGTTGGATATCGCTCTTGAACTGGAGAATGGTGTCGCGGCTTCCGTCCTATACAATAATTTGGGAGATGCCTTGCGAGAGCTGGGCGAGTTTGACCGGGCGGAGGCTTCTTTTCAGAAATCTCTGGCGTTAAGCCAGATGTTTCATTATGAGCCGGTCCGACCAAATGCGCTGGAAGGGTGGGCAAGGCTCTGTGTGCTACGAGGAGAATACGAAAAGGCAATTCCACTCGCCCAGGAGGCGATTGAGTTGTGCGCAGCCAGTGGAGACCTCTATGCCGAAGCTATCTCCCTCGCCTGCCTGGGACACGCTTATAGCGGGTTGCAGAATTGGGCACAGGCGGAGCAAGCCTATCGCCGTGCCACAACCCTGACGCCCGAAGCTCCCCACCAGGCGTTGGAAAGCCTGGCTGGACTGGCCTATGTCCGCTGGAAACAAGGGGACGAAACCGCGGCCCGCGCGCACGTCAACCACTTTTTGGCCTTGCTGGCGCGCTGGGACATCGAAGGGTTTGCCAGCCCCGGCCTGAGTTACCGGCGGGCGGCAGAGGTGTTAAAGGGGCTGGGAGCACTGGAGCAAGCGGAGGAGTTGTTGGGCAAGGGCGCGCAGGCAATATACGCCCAGCTATGAAGCGGGCGACACTCGAATTCCGAAGCAGTTTTTTCTCACACTCACCCCCGCCGCGCCCAGGCAAACGTAGTGAGATTTTCGTCTTTCAGGTCTTGCAGCCCCTCGGCGTGCAGGCGCAGGCCGTATAGCTGGGCGCACACTTTGGGCGCCAGCACCGCGTACGTCCGCGGCAGTTCCCCGCTGCGGATGTGTTTGGCGCACAAGGCCTGATCGATCAAGTCCCCCTCCCCGCTTTCCAACTTCAAATGAGCGTACTCCTGCGCCAGCGTGTCCGCGCACTGCGCCAGGGCCTGAGGGTGAGAGATCAGGGTGGTGATCTGGCCGAATTCGATTTGCGGGTGGTGCAGGATGCAGTGGCTGATCACGATGTCGAACAGCTCGACGATCTGGCAGCGGTAGCGGCTCAGCGCGTGGATGGTCTCCATCACCACGCCCCCGCGCGCGTTTTGCACCGCGAACACGCCGAAGTCGATCTCCCCCTCGTGCAGGCCGCGCAGCACGTTTTCGGTGGTGTACAGGTACTCGATGCGGTAGTCCCCGATCTGGTCCGCGTGTTGCGCGCAATAGTGGCGGCAGGCCTCCTCGTTGAAGCTGCCCTGCCCGCCCTGGATGCCGATGATCAGCGCGTCCGGTGAGACGCGGGAGGGCAGCAGCGCGGCGTACACCCGGTTCAAGGCTTTTTCCAGCCGCAGGCGCATCTCGCGCGTGTAGGGGTTGTGGATTTGCAGATCGTGGAACAGCTCCCACGAGTCGTTGCAGGTTTGCTCGACCAGGGAAAGCAGGATCGAGAAGCCGCGCGTGTCGATGGGGGTGGGCTGCAAGGCCATCTCGTCCAGCACGCGCCCCATGTAGTGCGTCACCCCCTGGCTGTAAGCCGCCAGCCGGTCATGCTCCTCCGGCGACATCTCTACCACGCGCAGGCCCAGCCCCTCGAAGAAACGCGCCCACTGCCGGTACGCCTCCCCCTCCCCGGCCAGGGGCCAGACCACCACCGGCAAACCGGACAGGCTGACCGAGGCGGAATCCGGCCCGAACATCGGGTGGGTGGCGATCAGGTTGGCCCCGCTCTCTCCCAACCGGGACAGCATGGCCCGCGCGGGCAGCACCTTGACCGAGCAGGTGTCCAGCACGGTTTGGCCGGGCCTCAGGTGGGGCGCGATCTGGTCGATCACCGCTTCGATCTGGTTGATCGGCACGCACAGAAAAATGGCCTCGCAGTGGGCGCACAAATCCGCGAGCGGCAAATAGTTGGCCGCCTCCACAGGCTGGCGGTCCGTCACCCAGACATCGTAAGAGGGCGCCAAAACGCCCTCCCAAAAGCGGCCAAACCGGCCGTACCCAATGATGCCAACGCGAATTCCCAACGCAAACTCCCTACGGGCGCGGCGGCTTCCGAACCCAATCCGGCCCCTCTCTCCGTCGTGCCTCTGCTCCCCGTTCGCCCCCTACAACCCCACAAACGAGCACCACACCCAATCCAGCCACTCCTGCGAGCGGCGGCCGTAGCCCTGGAGCGTGTCGTGCAATGCGGATTGCAGCGCCTGCGTGACCGGCCCGGGCGCGCCCTCTCCAATGGGGTGGGAATCGACTTCCCTGACCGCTTTGATCTCGGTGATCGTCTCGCTGATGAACACCTCCCCGGCCTGGTAGACCTGCGGGGGGGTGAGCGGCTGCTCGACCACGGTGTAACCCAGGTCGCGCGCCAGGGTGATGATCGAGTCGCGGGTCACTTTGTTGCCGAAGCGGGTGCTGGGCGGGGTGAATATGCGGCCGTCTTGCACCACGAACAGCGCGACGTTGTCGGGGATGCCCTGGTTGAGGGAGATGCTGTGCGCGGCGGTCTCGGGCTGCCGGGCAACGGAATACGGCCACTCCCAGGTGGCGATGGCGAATACAGGGGGTTCGCTCTGCGCGGTTGTGCCCGTCTGCCAGCACACTGCCGGGCGGATGTTGCCGGTGCGCACCCGGTTGAACGTCAGGGTGCGGTGTACCGTGTCGCACAGGTCTTCCACGCTGTAATAGACCGGGTAGCCCATGCTGCGGGTGGCCTCCAAAAATTGCTCCAGGTGGTCTTCCAGGCGGAAGATGGCCGGCCCGAACGCGGTTTCGATACACGTGATGTCGGCAAACAGCATGTTGTGGTTGCTGCGGGCGGGCGCGAAGATGTCCTGGGGCGCGTGTTCTTCGGACACCAGCTCGCCCTCGACCCAGATGAAGTTGGATTTCATGGTTCTTCTCCTGATTGAACGTTGAACGTCGGAACGTTAGAACGTTGGAACGCCGGTTACTGATTGCACGATGGCCTGTGTGATTTCGTTCGTTTTACAGGCGGGCTGCGCCGGCGCGGCCAGGTCTGCGGTGC
This sequence comes from Anaerolineales bacterium, assembly GCA_027019845.1. Lineage (GTDB taxonomy): Bacteria > Chloroflexota > Anaerolineae > Anaerolineales > JABWBV01 > JALUWE01. Next base: position 7,211 of record JALUWE010000062.1, read on the forward strand.
GGTAGCCGCTGGCGAGCACGCGCTCGACCGCGTTTTCCACCGCGGTGGCCTCCTGCTCCAGCCCCAGGGAGTGGCGCAGCAGCATGGCGAGCGACAAAATCGTGCCGATGGGGTTGGCGATGCCCTGCCCGGCGATGTCGGGCGCGGAGCCGTGGATGGGTTCGTACACCCCGCGCGGCAGGCCGTGCCCGTTCGGCGTCTCGCCCAGGGAGGCGGAGGGCAGGTTGCCCATCGATCCGGTCAGCACCGAGGCTTCGTCGGTCAGGATGTCGCCGAACATGTTGGCGGTGACGATCACGTCGAAGCTGGCCGGGCGGGTGAGCAGGTGCATGGCTGCGGCGTCCACCAGCAGGGTCTCGAGCGCCACGTCGGGGTAGTCCTGCGCCACGCGACCCACGGTCTGGCGCCACAGGCGGGAGGTCTCCAGCACGTTGGCCTTGTCCACGGAGGTGACCTTTTTGCGTCGCTGCCGCGCGGTCTCGAAGGCCAGCCGGGCGACGCGCTCGATTTCGCTTTCGGTGTAGTGCATGGTGTCCACCGCGCTCTGCTGGCCGTTGAGGGTGCGCCGTTCGCGGGGCGTGCCGAAGTAGATGCCGCCGGTCAGCTCGCGCACCACCAGCAGATCGACGCCCTGCAGGCGGTCGGGTTTGAGGGGGGAGGCCGCCAGCAGCTCGGGGTGGGGCCTGACCGGGCGCAGGTTGGCGAACAGGCCGAGATGTTTGCGCAGGCCGAGCAGCCCCTGTTCGGGCCGCACTTTGGCGGTTGGGTCGTCCCACTTGGGGCCGCCGACCGCGCCGAGCAGCACCGCGTCCGCGTTCAGGCAGGCGCCCAGGGTGTCTTCAGGCAGCGGGTTGCCGCAGGCGTCGATGGCCGCGCCGCCGATGGGGTGTTCTTCGGTCTCGAAGGTGTGGCCGTATTGCCGGGCGACTGCGTTCAACACGCTGCGGGCCGCGGCCACCACTTCGGGGCCGATGCCGTCGCCGGGGAGGAGGACAATTTTTGCTTGCATAATGGTCTGGATGTTTTCTTATCGTGTTTTCTGCTTCCTCTGCGCGCCATTCTCAACGCCATTCAACAACGCGAATTCCATGCTATCGGCCAGGGCCTGCCAGCTTGCCTTGATGATGTTGGTGCTGGCCCCGACCGTGCTCCAGCGGCGCTGGCCGTCTTCGGAGTCGATCAGCACGCGCACCCCGGCCGCGGTGCCGCGGTCCCCGTTCAGGATGCGCACTTTGTAATCGGCCAGGCGCACGGAGGCCAGCGCGGGGTAGGCGTCCAGCAGGGCTTTGCGCAGGGCTTTGTCGAGGGCGTTGACCGGGCCGTTGCCCTCCGCGGCGGTGTGCAGCACCTGGTCGCCGATCTTGACCTTGACGCTGGCGTCCGCGGTCTCGCCGTCGTCGCGGTTGTGGACGATCACGGTGAAATCGAGCAGCTCGAAGGGCGGTTTGTAATCCGGTTTCATGCGCTGCATCATCAAGGCGATGGAGGCCTCCGCGCTCTCGAACGCGAACCCGGCGTTTTCCAGCGCCTTGATCTGGGCGACCACTTTGCGCGCCTGCTCGCTGTCCACATCCAGGCCGAATTCGCTGGCCTTATCGAGCACGTTGCCGCGGCCCGAAAGCTCGGAGACCACGGTGCGCTTCTGGTTGCCGACCGCGGCCGGGTCGATGTGCTGGTAGCTGGCTTCGTTTTTGCGCATGGCGGCCACGTGGATGCCGCCTTTGTGCGCGAACGCGCTCTTGCCGACGAAGGGCAGGTGTTCGTCGTGGGGCAGGTTGGCGAGTTCGGCCACGTAGCGGGAGAGTTCGGTCAGTTGCGCCAGGTTTTCGGGCGGCACACAGGCTTTGCCCATTTTGAGCTGCAAATCCGGGATGATGGTACACAGGTTGGCGTTGCCGACGCGCTCGCCGTAGCCGTTGATCGTGCCCTGGACGTGTACCACCCCGGCTTCGACCGCCACCAGGGTGTTGGCAACGCCGCAGCCGCCGTCGTCGTGGGTGTGGATGCCCAGATCGACCGGGGGCAGGGCTGCGCGGGTGCGTTCGATGATTCCGGCCAGCTCCCAGGGCAGGGTGCCGCCGTTGGTGTCGCACAGCACCACGCAGTCCGCGCCGGCTTCGGCGGCCACGCGCACGGTCATCAGCGCGTAGTCCGGGTTGGCTTTGTAGCCGTCGAAGAAGTGTTCCGCGTCGTAGATCACTTCTTTGCCCATCTGCTTGAAGTAGGCCACGCTCTCGCTGATCATGGCGAGGTTTTCTTCCGGGTCGGCCTCCAACACATCGCGCACGTGCAGGTCCCAGCTCTTGCCGACCAGGGTGACGACCGGTGTGCGGGCCTCGACCAGGGCGCGCAGGTTGGCGTCCTCTTCGGGGCGGGTGTGCTTTTTGCGCGTTGCGCCAAAGGCCGCGATTTTGGCGTGCCGGAAGGTCATCCCCTGCACCGCGGCGAAGAACTCCGCGTCTTTGGGGTTGGAACCGGGCCAGCCGCCTTCGATGTAGTGAATGCCGAACTGGTCGAGGCGGCGGGCGATCTTCAGTTTGTCTTCCAGGGAGAGGGCGATCCCTTCGCGTTGGGTGCCGTCTCGCAGGGTGGTGTCGTAGAGGTAAATCTGATGGTTGGTGGTCATGGCGTGCTCCTGGTGAGGGGGATGGGGAGGAGGGATAGAGAGGGGGGATAGGGATAGGGATAGGGATAGGGAGGGGGATAGGGAGGGGGATAGGGAGGGGGATAGGGATAGGGAGGGAGCACGCCAATGGTCTGGGCGACGGCGCGCGGTTGCGGGACGGCCGTCGCCCAGTTCACCTCGTTTGTTGATGTGGGATGCGTTTTCGCGATCATCTGCTTACTTCTTACTTCCTACTTCTTACTTCCTACTTCTTACTTCCTACTCCTTACTTCCTGCTCCTTACCTGCTCCTGCTTCCTCGTACGCCGCGATGTTCGCCTCCTGCTTGAGCAGATAGCCGAGCTGATCCACGCCCTCCAGCAGGCAGGTCTTGCTAAAGGCATCGATGGGGAAGGTGGTCTGGTGGCCGCCGGGGAGGGTGAGGGTTTGGGCGGCCAGGTCGATCTGGACGGCGGCGTCCGGGGTGGTTTCGGCCAGCTCGAACAGCCGCGCGTGGGTGGCGGGGTCCACGATCACGGGCAGCAGGCCGTTTTTGAGGGCGTTGTTGCGGAAGATGTCGGCGAAGGAGGTGCTGATCACGGCGCGGAAGCCCCAACCGAGCAAGGCCCAGGGCGCGTGCTCGCGCGAGGAGCCGCAGCCAAAGTTGTCGCCGGCCAGCAGGATTTGCGCGCCCTGGTATTCAGGCTTGTTGAGCGGGAAGTCGGGGTTGGGCTGGCCGTCGGGGGTGTAGCGCCAGCGCTGGAACAGCCCTTGGACCAGCCCCTGTTTGTCGGTCACTTTGAGGTAGACCGCGGGGATGATCTGGTCGGTGTCCACGTCGTTGTGGGGGAGAGGAACGAGGGGGGAGGTGAGGGTGGTGAAGGGGGGCATGGGGGGTGGGGAATTGTGAATGGTGAATTGTGAACGGTTAATTGTGAATTACATCCTGAGCGGAGGGCGGCGCAGCCGCTCGAAGTCGAAGGATGGGGTATTGGGTAATGGGTATTGGGTAATTGGGTAATTGGGTAATTGGGTAATTGGGTAATTGGGTAATTGGATATTGGGTATTACTTGTCTACCTGTCTACCTGCCTACCTGTCTACCTGTCTACTTGTTTACCTTGTCTACCTGCCTACCCTTTCCCATTCATCATCGTTCTCGGATCGGTGATCTGCCCGGTGACGGCGGCGGCGACCGCGGTGAGGGGGCTGGCGAGGAAGGTGCGGCCACCGGGGCCCTGGCGGCCTTCGAAGTTGCGGTTGCTGGTGCTGACCGCGTACTGGCCAGGCCGGAGCTGGTCGCCGTTCATGGCGATGCACATGGAGCAGCCGGAATAGCGCCACTCCGCGCCAGCGTCCCGGAAAACGCGGTGCAGCCCTTCGGCTTCGGCCTGTTTGCGCACCTGTTCGGAGCCGGGCACGACTAACATGCGCACGCCTTCGGCCACTTTGCGGCCGTCCAGGGCGCGGGCGGCCAGGCGCAAATCCGAGAGGCGGGAGTTGGTGCAGCTTCCGATGAACACCACGTCCACTTTCTGGCCGAGCAGGGGTTGGCCGGGCTGCAAGTCCATGTAGCGCAGGGCTTTTTCCAGGGCCTGGCGGCGGGAGGGGTCGCGCTCCCTGCCGGGGTCGGGCACGCGGCCGGAGATGGGGATGCCCATGCCGGGGTTGGTGCCGTAGGTGATCATGGGTTCGAGGCGGGAGGCGTCGATGGTGATGGTGCGGTCGTATTGCGCGGCGGGGTCGGAGGGCAGGGTTTTCCAGTAGGCCACGGCCTGGTCCCAGGCTTCGCCGCGGGGTGCGAACTCGCGGCCGGCCAGGTACTCGAAGGTGGTGTCATCGGGCGCGACCATGCCGGCGCGCGCGCCGCCTTCGATGGACATGTTGCACAGGGTCATGCGGGCTTCCATGGAGAGGCCGCGCACCGCGGGGCCGGTATACTCGAAGACGTAACCGGTGCCGCCGCCCACACCGATCTGGGCGATCAGCCCGAGGATCAGGTCTTTGGCGGTCACAGCCGGGCCGGGCTGCCCCTGGAATTCGACTTTGCATGTTTTGGGGCGGTATTGCAGCAGGCATTGGGTGGCCAGCACGTGCTCGATCTCGCTGGTGCCGATGCCGAAGGCCAGCGCGCCGAACGCGCCGTGGGTGGCGGTGTGGCTGTCGCCGCACACGATGGTCATGCCGGGTTGGGTGAGGCCGAGTTCGGGGCCGATCACGTGGACGATGCCGCGTTTGTCGCTCGCCAGGTCGTACAGCCGGATGCCGAAATCGCGGCAATTCCGCTCGAAGATGCGCACCTGCCGCGCGGCCTGGTCGTCCACCAGGGCCAGGTCGAGGTCCAACGTGGGGGTGGAGTGGTCCATGGTGGCGACGGTGCGGTCGGGCCGGCGTACCCGCAGCCCTTTCCGGCGCAGCCCGTTGAACGCCTGCGGGGAGGTGACTTCGTGTACCAGGTGCAGGTCGATGTAGAGCACGGCGGGGAAGCCGGGTTCCTGCACCACCACGTGCGCGTCCCAGATTTTGTCGAAGAGGGTTTTGGGGGGCAAGGGATGGGTCATGGGTTTTCAAACCTCCCACTCGCGGCCAATAATTTGTTCAACGCGGAGAGGTAGGCCTTGGCGCTGGCGACGATGATGTCGGTTTCTGCGCCGTGACCGCCAAAGGTGCGCGGCCGCGGGCGGCCTCCTTGCGGGGAGGTGCGCTGCGGGATGCTGCCGTTGTCGGCCTGGATGCGCACGGAGACCTCGCCGATGGCGTCGATGCCCTCGGTGACGGCGCGCACCGCGTATTCCAGCAGGGTGTTGGGCATTTGCACGATCTGGTCGATGGCTTTGTAGGCCGCGTCCACCGGGCCGGTGCCGATGGCAGCCTGGACGTGCATCTGGCCGTCGGGGCCGCACAGCCGAACGGTGGCGGTGGGCATACCCATCGTGCCGCAGGCCACCTGCAGGCCGTCGAGCGAGTAGAATTCGCGCGGCTGGTAGAGCTGATCGGTCATCAGGGCTTCCAGGTCCGCGTCGGTGACGGTTTTCTTTTTGTCGGCCAGGTCTTTGAAGCGCTGGAACGCGGTGTCCAGCTCGTCCTGATCCAGTTCGTAGCCCAGCTCGGCCAGGCGCACCTTGAGGGCGTGGCGGCCTGAGTGTTTGCCCAGCACCAGGGAGGACTGTTTCAGCCCCACGGTTTCGGGGCGCATGATCTCGTAGGTGGCCTCGTGCTTGAGCATCCCGTCCTGGTGGATACCGGCCTCGTGCGCGAACGCGTTGGCGCCCACGATGGCTTTGTTGGGCTGCACCGGGATGCCAGTGTAGTTGGAGACCATACGGCTCATGCGGGTGATCTGGGTGGTGTCGATGCCGGTTTCCAGGCCGAAGACCGGGCGGCGGGTGTGCAGGGCCATGACCACCTCTTCCAGGGAGGTGTTCCCGGCGCGCTCGCCGATGCCGTTGATGGTCACTTCGGCCTGCCGCGCGCCGGCGCGCAACCCGGCCAGGGTGTTGGCGGTCGCCATGCCCAGATCGTTGTGGCAGTGGACGGAGACGATCACGTTTTCGATGCCGGGGGTGTTTTCGATGATGCCGCGGATCAGCCGGTAGAACTCGTCGGGGGTGGTGTAGCCGACCGTGTCCGGGATGTTGAGGGTGGTGGCCCCGGCTTTGATGACCTCGCCCAACACCAGGTACAGGAACTCGGGGTCGCTGCGCCCGGCGTCTTCGGGGGAGAATTCCACGTCGTCGCAGTACTGTTTGGCGTAGGCGACCATCTCTGCGGCGCGCTCAATCACTTCTTCCGGGTCCATGCGCAGTTTGTACTTCATGTGGATGGGGGAGGTGGCCAGGAAGGTGTGGATGCGCGGCCGCGCGGCGTGCTGCACCGCTTCCCAGGCCTTGTCGATGTCGCCCTTGTGGGCGCGCGCCAGCCCGCAGATGATGGGGGGTAGATGGCCTTCGGGGTGCGCGCCCCCGCGCGGGGTGTTGCCGACTTCCTGGGCAATGCGGCGCACCCCTTCCAGGTCGTCCGGCGAGGCGGACGGGAATCCGGCCTCGATCACGTCTACGCCCATACGCGCCAGGCCGCGGGCGATCTCCAGTTTTTCGTTGGAGGTCAGCGTCGCGCCGGGGGATTGTTCGCCGTCGCGGAGGGTGGTGTCGAAGATGCGGATGTAGGTGGTGTTCATGGGGGATAGGGATAGGGATAGGGATAGGGATAGGGATGGGGGATAGGGAATTGTGAATGGTGAATGGTGAACGGTTAATTGTGAATTACATCCTGAGCGGAGGGTGGACGAAGTCCACTCGTAGTCGAAGGATGGAGGTTGGGTAATTGGATATTGGGTAATTGGGTAATTGCATCCTGAGGAGGGCAGACGAAGTCTGCTCGAAGTCGAAGGATGGAGGGGCGGAATTGTGAATGGTGAATTGTGAACGGTTAATTGTGAATTACATCCTGAGCGGAGGGTGGACGAAGTCCACTCGTAGTCGAAGGATGGAGGTTGGGTAATTGGTAATTGGTAATTGGATATTGGGTAATTGGGTAATTGCATCCTGAGCGGAGGGTGGACGAAGTCCACTCGTAGTCGAAGGATGGAGGTTGGGTAATTGGTAATTGGATATTGGGTAATTGGGTAATTGCATCCTGAGCGGAGGGCAGACGAAGTCTGCTCGAAGTCGAAGGATGGGGGTTATTCTCCGGGTTTGATGGTGACGGGGTCGAGGAAGGGCATCAGGCTGCGGAGTTCTGCGCCGACTTTTTCGATCAGGTGGTTTTGCTGGCGTTTGCGCTCTGCGTTGAACCACGGGCGGCCGTTTTTGTTCTCTTCGATCCACTTTTTGGCGTAGGTGCCGTCCTGGATTTCTTTGAGAATGCGGCTCATTTCGTGTTTGGTCTCTTCGGTGATGATGCGCTCGCCGGAAACGTAATCGCCGTGCTCCGCGGTGTCGGAGACGGAGTAGCGCATGTAGTTCAGGCCGCCGCGGTAGAACAGGTCGACGATCAGCTTGAGTTCGTGCATGGTCTCGAAGTAGGCCAGCTCGGGCTGGTATCCGGCCTCGACCAGGGTCTCGAACGCGGCTTTGACCAGCGCGGAGACGCCGCCGCACAGCACGGCCTGTTCGCCGAACAGGTCGGTTTCGGTTTCTTCGGCGAAGGTGGTGAGCAGCGCGCCGGCGCGGGTGCAGCCCAGCGCGTGGGCGTAGGCGATGGCGAAGTCGCGCGCCTGGCCGCTGACATCCTGGTGAACGGCCAGCAGGCAGGGGGTGCCTTCGCCTTCGAGGTAGGTTTCGCGCACGCGGTGCCCCGGGGCTTTGGGCGCCACCATGCTGACGTCCACATCCGGGGGAGGGACAATGGTCTCGAAGCGGATGTTGAAGCCGTGGGCGAACATCAGAGTTTTGCCCGCGGCCAGATGGGGCGCGACCGATTGGGCGTAGATGTCCGGCTGGGCGGTGTCGGGCGCCAGCATCATGATCACATCGGCCCAGGCCGCGGCCTCGGCAACGGGCATCACCTGCAGGCCGTCGGCTTCGGCTTTGGCCCACGATTTGCCCTCCGGCCGCAGCCCGACCGCGACCGTCACGCCGCTGTCACGCAGGTTGAGGGCGTGCGCGTGGCCTTGCGAGCCGTAGCCGATGATGGCGACTTTTTTGTTCCGGATCAGTTCTGGTTGTGCGTCTTTGTCGTAGTAGATGGTGGCCATGGTGTTTGGGAGTGGGTATTGGGTAATTGGGTATTGGGTATTGGGTATTGGGTAATTGGGTAATTGGGTAATTGCAGCCTGAGCGAAAGGCGAACAAAGTTCACTCGTAGTCGAAGGATGGGGAGGCGGAATTGTGAATGGTGAATTGTGAACGGTTAATTGTGAATTACATCCTGAGCGGAGGGCGGGAAAAGTTCGTACGAACTCCGTTCGCTCGTAGTCGAAGGATGGGTCAGGGGTGGTGGCCGTTGGAGGGGTGGCCGTTGGCGCCGGGGGTGTGGCGCACGCCTTCGGTGGTGCCGCGCATCATGGCGACGTGGCCGGTGCGCACCATTTCGATGATCCCGAAGGGGCGCAGCAACTCGATCAGGCTATTGACTTTCTCTTCGCCGGAGACGATCTGCACCACCACGCATTCTTCGGCCACGTCCACGATCCTGGCTCTGAAGATGCTGGCCAGGTTGACGATCTCGCCGCGCTGGGAGGGGGAGGCCTTGACTTTGATGAGCGCGAGTTCACGCAACAGGGCCGGGCGGTGGGTGACGTCCTGCACGTCCACCACGTTGACCAGTTTGTACAGGTTGGCCTCGACTTTGCGCGCTTCGGTGTCGCGGCTGTCCACCACGATGGTCATGCGCGAGAAGTCGGGGTTTTCGGTCCGCCCGACGTTGAGGGAATCGATGTTGAAATTACGCCGGCGGAACAGGGAGGCGACCCGGTTGAGCACGCCGGGCTTGTTTTCGACGGTAGCGATCAGGGTTTGGCGCATGGGGAACTCCTGGGGAGGGGGGATAGGGAGGGGGGATAGGGATAGGGATAGGGATAGGGATAGGGATAGGGATAGGGGATAGGGAATTGTGAATGGTTAATTGTGAACGGTTAATTGTGAATTGGGTATTGCATCCTGAGCAGAGGGCCGAACACTCCTTACTTCTTACTCCTTACTACCTACTCCCTACTTCTTGAGCCTGCCTGCGCACGGGGCGGCGCAGCATGGCGTCCAGGTCCGCGCCGGCGGGGACCATGGGGTAGACGGCTTCTTCCATCTCGACCACGAATTCGAGCAGCACGGGGCCGGGGGTGTCGGAGGCGAAGGCCAGCGCGCCGGGCACGTCTTCGCGCTGGGTGACGCGGCGGGCCGGGATGCCGTAGGCCTCGGCCAGTTTGACAAAGTCCGGGTTCTTGAGGTAGACCGCGGAGTAGCGTTTCTCGAAGAAGAATTCCTGCCACTGGCGCACCATGCCGAGGTAGCTGTTGTTCAGGATCATGATTTTGACGTTGGCGCCTTCGTTTTTAGCGGTGGCCAGCTCGGCCTGGGTCATCTGGAAGCCGCCGTCCCCGACGATAGCCCAGACCGCGCGGTCCTTGTGGCCGAACCAGGCGCCGATGGCCGCGGGCATACCGTAGCCCATGGTGCCCGCGCCGCCGGAGGTCAGGAAGCGGTAGGGTTGTTCGAGTTTGTAGTATTGCGCGGCCCACATCTGGTGCTGGCCTACGTCGGTGGTGATCAGCGCGTCGCCGTTGGTGTGCGTCCAGATGTCGCGGATGACGTGGGAGGAGTACAGCAGGCCGTCGTCAGGCCAGGCGAGGATGTCGCGGGCCTCGGTGTCGGCTTTCCAGGCCGCGATCTGGTCGAGCCACTCTTCGTGGTCCGCGGGTTCGACCAGGGGGATCAGGTCGCCCAGCACGGCTTTCAGGTCACCGATCAGGGGCACGTCGACGCGCACGTTTTTGTGGATTTCGGAGGGGTCGATCTCGACGTGGATTTTGCGGGCGCGCGGCGCGTAGGTGCGCAGGTTGCCGGTGACGCGGTCGTCGAAGCGCATTCCGAAGGCCAGCAGCAGATCGGCCTGCTGGATGGCGTTGTTGGCGTAGGCTTCGCCGTGCATGCCCATCATGCCCAGGCTGAGGGGGTGGGAGGCGGGCAGCGCGCCCAGCCCCAGCAGGGTCATGGCGACCGGGGTCTGGGTTTTCTCGGCGAACAGTTTGAGTTCGTCCATCGAGCCGGATTTGAGCACGCCGTGCCCGGCCAGGATGACCGGTCGTTTGGCCTCGGCGATCAGCCGGGCGGCTTTCTCCAGGTCGGCGCGGGGGGCGTGTTGGGGCGGGTGATAACCGGGTAGGGAGACCTGCTCGGGGTAGACGAATTCGGTCTTTTCGATCTGCGCGTTTTTGCAGAAGTCGATCAGCACTGGTCCGGGGCGCCCGCTGCGCGCGATGTAGAAGGCCTCGCGCACCACCTGGGCGATCTCGTCGGCGCGGGTGATCAGGAAGTTATGCTTGGTGATCGGCAGGGTGATGCCGGTCACGTCGGTTTCCTGGAACGCGTCGCCGCCGATCAGGTGGGCGGGCACCTGCCCGGTGATGCACACGATGGGGATGGAGTCCATCATGGCGGTGGCGATGCCGGTGACCAGGTTGGTTGCGCCCGGTCCGGAGGTGGCCATGGCGACACCGACTTTGCCGGTGGCGCGGGCGTAGCCGTCGGCCATGTGCGCGGCGCCCTGTTCGTGGCGCACCAGCACGTGGTGTACCGGGTACTCCAGCATGGCATCGTAGACCGGCATGATCGCGCCGCCCGGGTATCCGAACACGGTGTCCACGCCTTCGCGGGTCAGGCATTCCCATAAAATTTCGGCTCCGGTGAGTTGTGGCATGGGGTTTTCTCCTTGGGGGGGGGAT
>JALUWE010000063.1 GCA_027019845.1 Anaerolineales bacterium
CGTGGAACTCGACCACACCGCGCCCACCCTGTTGGGCATGTGGGTCGAAATCACCGCCACCCTGGTGGAAGTCAAAGGCCGCCGGGTGGCGTTCGAGATCACCGCCCGCGACCCGGTCGAAGAAGTGGCCCGCGGCAAACACAACCGCTTCATCGTGGATGTCAACATGAGCCTCGAGCGGCTGAAGGCAAAGGCCGCGAAGGCGGGGGGCGGGAGCGAGACAAAATGACCAAAACCCTCCCCACCTACTGTTACCAGTGCGTTGCCGGGCCGGATTTGCTCCAGGTGAACGTGCAGGGGGAGGTGGCCGTGTCGGTCGAACCCAACTACGCGGCCGCCAAAATCCACCCCGCGGGGGGTACGGTGTGCGTCAAGGCGTATGGCCTGGTGCAAAAAACCTACAACCCCCACCGCATCCTGACCCCGATGAAACGCACCAACCCCAAAAAGGGCAAAGACGAGGACCCCGGCTTCGTGCCCATCAGTTGGGATGAGGCCCTCGACCTGGTGGCCGAAAAACTCAAAGAAATCCGCGCCAAAGGGCTGCTGGACGAATCCGGCTACCCGCGGCTGGCGGCCACCTTTGGCGGCGGGGGCACCGCACCGGCCTACATGGGCGCGTTCCCGGCCTTCCTCTCCGCCTGGGGGCCAATCGACTTCAGCTTCGGCAGCGGCCAGGGCGTCAAGTGCTACCACTCCGAGCACCTGTACGGCGAACTGTGGCACCGCGCCTTCACCGTCTGCCCCGACACCCCGCGCACCGAGTACATCCTGTCCTTCGGGGCCAACGTGGAGGCCTCCGGCGGGGTGTGCGGCGTGTGGCGCCACGCGGAAGCGCGCACGCGGGGCGTCAAACGCGTGCAGATCGAGCCGCACCTGTCCGTCACCGCGGGCTGCTCCGCCGAGTGGGTCCCCATCCGTCCCAAAACCGACCCGGCCTTCATGCACGCCCTGATCCACGTGCTGCTGCACGAAACCGACCGCCAAAAGCTCGACATCCCCTTCCTCAAACAGCGCACCTCCTCCCCCTACCTGGTCGCGCCCCACGGCTACTACCTGCGCGACCCCCAAACCCGCAAACCCCTGGTCTGGGACCTGACCCGCGGCCGGGCCGTGCCCTTCGACACCCCGGACGCAGACCCGGCCCTGGAAGGCGAATTCGTCACCAGCGGCCTGGAGGTGGGCGCGGACGACGAAACCTGGGAATACGAACGCGTCCCCTGCGCCACCGCGTTTTCACACCTGGTGGCACACGAGAAAGACTTCACCCCCGAATGGGCGGCTGAAATCTGCGACGTGCCCGCCGAGACCATCCGCCGCCTGGCCAACGAGTACCTGGCGCACGCCCGCGTCGGCGAGACCATCGAGATCGAAGGCCGCACCCTGCCCTTCCGCCCGGTGGCGATCATGCTCGGCAAAACGGTCAACAACGGCTGGGGTGGCTACGACTGCGCCTGGGCGCGCACCCTGCTGGCCTGCCTGGTCGGCGCGCTGGAGGTGCCCGGCGGCACACTCGGCACCGCAGTGCGCCTCAACCGCCCGGCCAAAGACCGCCAGACCAGCGCCCGCCCCGGCCCCGACGGTTTCATGGAGTACCCCTGGAACCCCACCGACAAAGACCACTGGCGCGCCCGGCCCGCCGTCCGCCATGCCCACAGCACCCTCATCCCCCTGGTGGCCGACTCCCCCTGGAGCCAGGCGCTCGGCCCCACCCATCTGGCCTGGATGCAGCTGCAAAAGCCCTTCCCCAACTGGCCTAAACCCACCGTCCCGGACGTGTGGATCGTCTACCGCACCAACCCGGCCATTTCCTTCTGGGACACGCCCCGCGTCAGCGAAACCATGAGCAAGTTCCCCTTCGTGGTGGCCTTCGCCTACACCCTGGACGAGACCAACTGGATGGCCGACGTGCTGCTGCCCGAAGCCACTGACCTGGAGGGGCTGCAACTGCTGCGCATCGGCGGCACCAAGTACGTCGAGCAGTTCTGGGAATACACCGGCTTCGCGCTGCGCCAGCCCATCGTGGCACCGCGCGGAGAAGCGCGTGATTTCACCTGGATCGCGGTCGAGCTGGCGCGGCGCACCGGCCTGCTGGAAAAGTTCAACGCCGCGCTCAACCGCGGCTCCGCCGGCGTAAAGTTGAAAGGCAAAAACTACGACTTCTCGCTGGCGGTGGACAAAGCCCACTCCGTGGAAGACATCTGGGACGCGGTCTGCCGCGCGGCCAGCGCAGAACTGACCGGCGGTCAGGAGGACCAGGGGCTGGACTGGTACCGCGAGCACGGCTTCCGCGTCAAACCCTACCCCAAACTGAAGTGGTACCTCTACCCTCACATGGAGGATAACAACCTGCGCTTCGAGATGCCCTACCAGGAGCGGCTGTACCGGGTCGGCCAGCAGTTGCGCAACCGCCTGCACGAACACGGGATCGAGTGGTGGGACAAACAACTCACCGAGTACGAACCGCTGCCGCGCTGGCACGATCTCCCCGCCATGATCCGTAAAGCCGTGGTCGAAAACCTGGGTGGCAAAGAAGAAGACTTCCCCTTCTGGGTGCTCACCGCCCGCAGTATGCAGTATTCCTGGGGCAGCAACGTCAGTATCCAGATGGTCAAAGAAGTGGCCGATAACATCAAAGGGCACAAAGGGGTGATCATCAACGCGCAAAAAGCCGCGGAACTCGGCATCCGGGACGGCGACCTGATCGAGGTGCGCTCCCCCCTGCGGGCCACCCGCGGCCGCGCGGTGCTGCGCCAGGGCATCCGGCCCGACACCCTGCTGATGATGGGGCAGTTCGACCACTGGGTCACGCCCTACGCCAAAGACCTGGACCTGCCCAGCGTCAACCCGCTGGTGCCCATGCTGCTCGACCTGACGGACGCCACCGGCTCGTCCGGTGACATCGTGCCCGCCAAAGTCACCCCCCTCGGAGGCCGCCGATGACCCGTTACGTCATGGTGGCAGACCTGCGCCTGTGCGTCGGCTGCCAGACCTGCACCATCGCCTGCAAACATGCCAACGGCACGCCCCCCGGCGTACAGTGGCGCGCGGTGCTCGATTTGGAGAACGGCAAGTTCCCCAACGTGACGCGCACCTTCGTGCCGGTCGGCTGCCAGCACTGCGCCAAACCGCCCTGCATGTACGTCTGCCCCACCACCGCCACCCGCCAGCGGCCCGACGGCCTGGTCACCATCGACTACGACCTGTGCATCGGCTGCGGCTACTGCATCGTGGCCTGCCCCTACCAGGCGCGCTACAAATACACCCGACCGCGCTACGCCTACGGCGATACGCCCATCGAAAGCGAGGCCGTGCAGTTCGACCCGGCCCGCATCGGAGTGGCGACCAAATGCACCTTCTGCATCGAGCGCATCGACGCGGCCCAAAACAACGGCCTGACCCCCGGCATCGACCCCGAAGTGACGCCCATCTGTGTCAACTCCTGCATCGCCCAGGCACTGCACTTCGGCGACCTGGACGATCCGGACAGCAACGTGTCCGTGCTGCTGCGCGAAAACGAATCCTTCCGTATGCACGAGGAACTGGGCGCGGAACCCGGCTTCTACTATCTTTGGGACAGAAAGGCGGTCTGAAATGAGAGTGAGACCCTGGCACCAAACCGTTTGGGACTGGCGCGCGGCCGCACAGTTCATCTGCGGCGGCACGGGCACCGGTCTGATGTTGTTCACCGCGCTGGCGAGCTACCGCGATCCGGCCTGGCTGTGGCGCACCGGCCTGTTGGCGCTGGCCTTCGTCGCGGTGGGGCTGTTTTTCGTGTGGATCAAGCTGGGCCGCAAACTGCGCGCGGTGTACGTAATCCTCAACCCGCGCACCTCCTGGATGACGCGGGAGGCCTTGTTCTCGGTGGTGTACCTCGTCGCGGGCGGGCTGGCCATCCTGCTGGCCTCCCCTCCGCTGGCGTTGGCCGCCGCCCTGTTCGGGCTGGGCTACCTGTATTCCCAGGCGCGCATCCTGCACGCCTCGCGCGGCATCCCGGCCTGGCGCGTACCCGCCATCGTCCCCCTGATCGTCGCCACCGGCCTGACAGAGGGGGCCGCGCTGCTGTTGGGCGCCAGCGTGCTCTTTGGCGGCGCGGGCTTGTGGCTGTTGGTCGTGCTGCTCGCGCTGCTGGGGGCGCGTTGGGCCGCGTGGTCGGGCTACCTCAAGCACGTGACCGCCCCGGGCACGGCGCCGCTGTACACCGCGGAAGTGTTGTCGGGCGTTCATGCGCGCGTGCTCTCGCTGGGGCACGTGCTGCCGCTGCTACTGGCCGCGCTGGCCTGGCTGCTGCCCGTATCCCCCGCGGTGGTGAATTTCACCGGCCTGCTGCTCAGCCTGAGCGCGCTGTACGGCGGCTGGCTGATCAAGTTCACCATCATCGCCCGCGCCGCGTACAACCAGGGATTCGCCATCGCCCGTACCCCGGCGCGCACCCCCGGCACAGCCGGGCCAGGCGCGAAACCGGGATGGTGAGGCCGTAGATGCACCAACTCAAACTCCGAATACCCCTCCTCCGCTCCCCCTCCCGCCGGAAAGGCTACACCGCCTCCAAGGGCATGGAACGCTCCTTCGCCCGCGATGTCCACAAGCTCACCCTCCCCGCGGGCGCAACCTTCCACGGCGAGGCCATCCTGGCCCTGACCAAAGCCCTGCTCCAGGCGGGCGTGTCCTACGTGGGCGGCTACCCCGGCGCGCCCATCTCCCACCTGATGGACGTGCTGGCGGACGCGCGGGATAGCGTGCTCGAACCGTTGGGGGTACATTTCGAGTCTTCGGCCAGCGAAGCCGGCGCGGCAGCCCTGCTGGGGGCTTCCATCCATTACCCCCTGCGCGGCGCGGTCACCTGGAAATCCATCGTCGGCACCAACGTGGCCTCCGACGCGCTCTCCAACCTGGCCTCCGCGGGCGTGACCGGCGGCTGCCTGATCCTGGTGGGCGAAGACTACGGCGCGGGAGCCAGCGTGATCCAGGAACGCACCCACGCCTTCGCGCTGAAATCTTCCCTGCCGCTGATCGACCCGCGCTACCACATGCCCAAACTGGTCGAACTGACCGAGCAGGCCTTCGAGCTTTCCGAGGCCAGCAATCTGCCCGTAATGATGACCCTGCGCATCCGCGCCATCCACATGACCGGCAGCTTCGTGTGCAAGGACAACCGCGCGCCGGCCTACAGCCCGAAAAACCCCTTCCCCGAAGCATGGCGGGATTACGGCAAAATCGTGCTGCCCCCCTCCACCTACGCGCACGAACGTGAAAAAGTGGCACAACGGCTGCCCGCGGCGCGGCGCTACATCCAGGAAAACGGGCTGAACGAGCACTTTCCGGGTGCGGGCGGGAAGACCGGCATCATCATGCAAGGCGGCGCGTATGGCGTGGTGCTGCGCGGGCTGCGGCTGCTGGGCGCGGCAGACGTGTACGGAAACACCGATTTCTCCTTGCTGGTGCTCAACGTGATTCACCCGCTCGTACCGGAGCAGATCGAGGGCTTTCTGCGCGGCAAGGAGCACGTGCTGATCGTGGAGGAAGGCTTTCCCGCCTTCATCGAGCAGGAAGTGCGCGCCATCGCGCAGCAGGCCGGGATCGGCTGCCGGATTTGGGGCAAGGACGTGCTGCCCGCGGCGGGCGAATACACCGCGGACGTGGTGCGCGGCGGCCTGGCCGAATGGCTGGCCCGCACCGCGCCCCCCAAAATCGCCTCCCAGGCTCGCAAAAAGCAGGATACGCTGGAGAAAGCCGCCAAAGACAGCCGCGCCGCGCTGCCCGTGCCCATGCCCCCCCGGCCACCGGGGTTTTGCACCGGCTGCCCGGAACGCCCGCTGTTCTCCGCGCTCAAGCTGCTGCAACGCGAGCGCGGCCCGCTGCACATCTCGATGGACATCGGCTGCAACACCTTCGCCACCCTGCCGCCCTTCAACCTGGGCAGCACCGTGCTGGGCTATGGCATGAGCCTGGCCAGCAGCGGCGCGGTCTACCACGCGCTCGACCAGCCCGCCATCGTGGTGATGGGCGACGGCGGCTTCTGGCACAACGGCCTGCTGACCGGCGCGGCCAACGCCCACTGGAACGGCCACGACGCGGTCTTGATCATCGTCGAAAACGGCTACGCCTCGGCCACGGGGCAGCAGCACGTGCCCTCCACCGGCTCCACCCCCTGGGGCCGGCCCACCCGCATCTCCATCGAAGCCACTCTGCGCGGCATGGGCATCCGCTGGGTCCGCCGCGTGGACGCCTACGACGTGGAGCGCACGCTGGCGGTTTTGCGCGAAGCCATCGACCACCGCGGCCCGCAGCTGCGCGTGGTGATCAGCGACCAGGAGTGTATGCTCGCCCGGCAGCGCCGCGAACGCAAACACCGCCACCACGCCCTGGCATCCGGCCAGCCCACCGTGATCGCCCGCTTCGGCGTGGACCCCGACGTGTGTACCGGCGACCACTCCTGCATCCGGCTGAGCGGCTGCCCCTCCCTGACCGTGCGGGAGGCCACGGACCCGCTCAAAGACGGCCCCACCGCGTACGTGGACGAAAACTGCCTGGCCTGCGGGCTGTGCGGCTCGGTCGCGCACACCGAGCGGCTGTGCCCCTCCTTCTACCGCGCCGAACGCATCGCCAACCCGACCATCTGGCAGCGCGCCCGCTCACGCCTGCTGAGGCGTTGACAGGGAGACAAGGTAGGCAGGTAAACAGGTAGACAGGTAAACAGGTAGACAGGTAGACAAGTAAGACAAGTAAGACACCCCGCACACCTAAACACTAACCACCGACCACTGACCACTGAATACTGACCACTGACCACTGAACATGACCCCCTCCCCCATTTGCCTACTCCTCGCGGCCCTGGGCGGGCAGGGCGGCGGCGTGTTGACCGACTGGCTGGTGGAATCCGCCCGGCTGGAAGGCTTCCCCGCGCAGGCCACCTCGATTCCGGGCGTGGCGCAGCGCACCGGCGCCACCACCTACTACTTCGAGCTGTTCCCCCTGCGCAACCCGCCCGCGGACCCGGTCTTCTGCCTGTTTCCCAGCGTGGGGAACGTGGATTTGGTGGCCGCGCTGGAGCCGACCGAAGCCGGCCGCGCCCTGGAAAACGGCTACGTCACCGCCAACACCACTGTGATCACCAGCACACAACGCCAATACAGCACCGCGGAAAAATCCGTCGCCGGAGACGGCACCATCGACACCGCGCCCATACTGGCCGCGCTCGAACGCGTTGCCCGAAAAATGATCGCCATCCACCCCTCCGCGGCCCCCGGCGCCCCGCTCAATGCGCTGGTGTTCGGCGCCATCATCGCCGCCGGGGTCCTGCCGTTTGACGAGACCACCGCGCGCCGGGCCATCCGCGAAAAAGGGCTGGCCGTCCCCGCCAACCTGGCCGCCTTCGACCTGGGGACACAACTCGCGCGCGGCACTGCTCCCGATCATCCCCGCCCCCCAACGGTACACTACCACCCGGCCCCGGACGCGCTGCAACCCGCGGTCGAACGCCTGCCACCACCCACCCGGCGGTTGATCGGCCACGCCCTCGCCCGCCTGGCAGATTACCAAAACATTGGCTATGCGCAGCTGTTCCTGCAACGCATCCAACCCGTCATCCTCGCCGAAGAACAAACCTACGCCGACGCCCACGCCTTTCGCCTCAGCATCCAGACCGCCCGCCGCCTGGCCGCCTGGATGAGCCGCGAAGACGTCTTCCGCGTCGCCCAACTCAAAACCCGCGCCGAACGCTTCGCCCGCATCCGCCGCGAACTGCGCGCCCAACCCGGCGACCCCGTCCGCGTGGTGGATTACCTCAGCCCGGGCCGCGAGGAGCTGATGAGTATGCTGCCCGCGCCCCTCGCCCGCCTGTTCTGGCGCAACAACAACCACACTTCCCCCTCCCCCAGCCTGCACCTCGCCTGGCCAACCTCCAACCCCTTCGGGTTCGCGGCGTTGAAGCTGCTGGCCGCCCTCAAGCCGCTGCGCCCCCACACCCTGGCCTACGCCCGTGAGCAAAAGGCCATCGAAAACTGGCTCCAGGCTGTCCGCCTCGCCATCCCGGTGGACTACCAGATCGCGCTGCTGGCGGCAGAAGCGTCCGTCTGGGCGCGGGGCTACGGCGAAGTGCGCGCCCGCGGCCTGCGCCGCCTCCACAGCCTGTTTGCCAACTGGGCCGAACGCCTGCAACACGACCCCGCCGCGGTCACACAAGCCCTGCAAAACGCCATCCATCAGGCCCGGCACGATCCCGACGCGGGGTGTAGAAGTAGTACAATCATCAACAAGAACTTACGCAGTTGGGAACTGTGAGCACCTGTCATTCTGAGAGAGCGCAGCGACCGAAGAATCCGGAACCCAGCGACCGTCGGGGCGACCGGCCGGTCGCCCCGACCACCAATAACCACGCGCCGAACAACCGTCTCCCGTCCCCAGTCGTCCGTCTCCATCTCCCCCACCACCGCCGAGATTCTTTGCTATCGCTCAGAACGACATAAGCAACAGTTAGCATGAAGTGCGTAAGTCCTATCATCAAAGGAGGATCAAATGCCTATCTGGAATCCTGAAGCAGAAACCATGGAGCGCAAAGACCTGGAAAAGCTCCAGGCCGAGCGGCTCGCCAAAATCGTCGAATACGTGTACCAGCGCACCCCCTTCTACAAGCGCAAATTCGACGCCGCGGGCGTGAAGCCCGAAGACATCCAGAGCCTGGACGACCTGGCGAAACTTCCCTTCACCACCAAGCAAGACCTGCGCGACGCGTATCCGTTCGGCAATTTCTGTGTCCCGTTGGAAGAGGTGGTGCGCATCCACGCCTCCAGCGGCACAACCGGCAAACCCACCGTGGGCGGCTACTCGCAGAACGACCTCGAATTGTGGACCGAGGTCATGGCCCGCACTGTGACCGCCTGCGGCGTGACCCGCAAGGACATCGCGCACAACGCCTATGGCTACGGCCTGTTCACCGGCGGCCTGGGTTTCCACATCGGATTCCAGCGCGTTGGCGCCACCGTGGTGCCGGTCTCCGGCGGCATGACCCGGCGGCAGATCATGTTGATGGAGGACTTCGGCGCGACCGTGCTGACCTGCACCCCCTCGTACTCGCTGGTGCTGGCCGAGGAGGCCGACAACCTGGGCGTGGACTTCAAAGCCCGCATGAAGGTGCGCGTCGGAATCTTCGGCGCGGAACCCTGGACCAACGAGATGCGCGAAAAAATCCAGAACCGTCTGGGGCTGGAGGCTTACGACATCTACGGCCTGACCGAGATCATCGGGCCGGGCGTGTCCATCGAGTGCGAGCACCACAACGGCCTGCACATCTTCGAGGATCACTTCCTGCCGGAGATCATCGACCCGGCCACGGGCGAAAAACTGCCTTACGGCGAAGAAGGCGAGCTGGTGTTCACCACCCTGACCAAAGAGGCCATGCCGGTCATCCGCTACCGCACCCGCGACCGCACCGTGCTGCACGCGGACAAGTGCGCCTGTGGCCGCACCCTGGTGCGCATGGAGAAAATCCGCGGCCGCACCGACGATATGCTGATCGTGCGCGGGGTCAACGTCTTCCCCTCGCTGATCGAAAAAACCCTGCTGAACGTGGAGGGGCTGGAACCCCACTACCAGATCATCCTCGACCGCCCCAAAGACCAGCTCGATGAGCTGCAAATCCTGGTCGAGGCCCATCATTCGTTCTTCGAACCCATCGACACCCGCAAACTGGACCAGCTGCGCGACGAGGCCGAAAACGAACTCGCCCAGACTCTGGGTGTGCGCGCTACCGTAAAATTGATGGGGCCCAACTCCATCGAACGTTCGCTGGGCAAGGCCAAACGCATCGTGGATAAACGCGAACTGTGAATTCAGTTTTCAGTATTCAGTTTTCAGTATTCAGTATTCAGTTTTCAGTGTCCCCTGGTATACTGAACACTGTCCACTGAACACTGTATACTGTACACTGTACACTGATCAACATGTTCCACGGCTCTATCGTCCCCCTCGTCACCCCCTTCCGGGAGGGCCGGCTCGACGAAAACGCGCTGGCAGAGCTGATCGAATGGCAGATCGCCTCCGGCAGCCACGGCCTGTCCGTAACCGGCACCACGGGTGAACCCAGTTCGTTGACCCTGAAAGAACGGGAACGCGTCATCCGGATCGCGGCGGAAGCGATTGGCGGGCGCGTTCCGCTGGTGGCCGGCAGCGGCTCGAACAACCTGGACGAGACTCTGCATCTCTCCCGGTTCGCGCAACAAGCCGGCGCGGACGCGTTGCTGCTGATCGTCCCCTACTACATCCGCCCCAGCCAGGAAGGGCTGTTCCGCTTCTTCAAAACCGTAGCCGACAGCGTAGACCTGCCCGTCATCCTCTACAACATCCCCGGCAGAACCGCGGTCAACCTGGAAATCGACACGGTCGCCCGCCTGCGGGATTCCTGCCCGAACATCATCGGCATCAAAGAATCCAACAAGGATTTCTCGCACATCACGCGGCTGATCGGCAAACTGGGGCCGGATTTCAAGGTGTATTCCGGCATCGAGCTGCTCTGCTTTCCGATCCTGGCGATTGGCGGGGTGGGCTACGTGAGCGCAACCGGCAACGTGCTGCCCGGCAAAGTGGCGCAGTTGTACGATCTAGTCGCCGCGGGGCAATGGGAGGCAGCCCGGGCGCTGCACTACCACCTGATGCCGCTCAACGACGCCATGTTCCTGGAGATCAATCCGGTGCCCGCCAAGACCGCGCTGGGCATGATGGGCAAAATCAGCCCCGAAGTGCGCCCGCCGCTGGCCCCGCTTTCGCAAGAAAACAGCGCGAAACTCCGGCGTATCCTGGAACAATACGGCCTGGTATAGGCATACGCCTCACGCTTTAGGCCCCCGATGCCCTCCTTCACAGACGCCGCCCTCCAGGTCAACGGCATCACCTTGAGCTACCGCGAATGGCCGGGCGAAAAAGGGCCGGTCTTGTGCCTCCCCAGCCTGACTGGGCACAAAGGCACCTTCGACTCGCTCGCCCGCCGGCTCGCGCCGGAGTTTCACCTGTACGCGCTCGATCTGCGTGGGCGCGGCGACAGCGACAAACCCGCGGAGGGCTACGGGTTCGCCTACCACGCCCGCGACCTGCTGGGGTTCGCGGACGCGCTGGGATGGGAGACGTTCACCCTGATCGGGCACTCGTTCGGGGCCACCGCGGGCGTGTATCTGGCCTCCATCCGGCCGGGCCGCGTGGCCGCGCTGGTGCTGATCGACGGCGGCGCAGACCCCAAAGAAGAAGTGCTGCAAGCCATGTACCCGGCCATCCGGCACCTGGAAAAAACCTACCCGGACCCGGCAACCTACCTGGCCGCCATGAAGAAAGTGCCCTACTACCAGCCCTGGAACCCCGCGCTGGAACGTTACCTGCTGGAAGACCTGCAAACGTTGCCCGATGGCCGCCTGCGCTCCAAATCCTCCCCGCAGGCCATCAGACGCGACCTGGATATGCACTTCATGTACAGCATGTGCGTTCACTTCCCCACGCTGCAATGCCCGACCCTCTTCATCCGCCCGCAAAACGGGCTGCTGGGCGACAAAGCCCATATCCTGGACGAAAAAGAGGCCGCCGCGTTCGTGGCCTGGATACCCAACTGCTGGCGGGTCGATCTGCCCGGCGTCAACCACTACACCATGATCCTGGACGACCCTCCCCTGGTCGCGGGGCCAATACGGGCGTTTTTGGAGGCGGGGAGTGGGGAGTAATCGGATTGGCAAATCCGGCGGGGGGATGCTCACGTTAGGTGGCTTGTTGCTAATAGCGTAGCGGTCAAAGTATAATGGCCTTATACTTTTGCTCGCCAATAGTTTCAGAAGGAGATTTGGTGTAATGGAAATTCAAGAGCAAGTCAGGTTGCCTTTGACCATCAAGCCCGGTTCGCCGCTCTTCCGAGCACGGTTACCGATTAACAATACAAAAACGTGTGGTTGCAAACCCAACCATATTAATTGCTTGACAGCCAAGGAATGGATTAAGTGTCAATTAGGAATATGGCAGTTTACATATGAAAAACGCGATATTAGAGATAAAAACTTGCATCCAGCAACTTTTCCTCTTTCGCTAACCAAAAGAGTGATTAGTTTGTTCACACATCAGGGAGAACTGGTATTAGATCCTTTTGTTGGAAGTGGAACTACTTTGTTGGCTGCCCAAGACCTAAATCGTAACGCCATTGGATTTGATTTGCAGGAGAAATATGTTGATTTATGCGCGGAGCGCTTGCAAAATAACAATCTCTTTAACCAAGCGCAACAGATAGCTATTCAAGATGACGCTTTGTATATTCCAGAGTATCTGGAACCTGAAAGTGTGAATTTGATTTGGACATCTCCGCCCTACGCGAATTTACTTAATCGTAAGCGCAAAAATAAATCCAGGCGCGGTATGGAACGGAAAAATGAGCAATTTGGCAAAATTGAGCAATACTCTCAAGACCCTCGTGATTTGGGTACAATGACAATTGAGCAATACACAACTGCGATGGGCGATATTTTTGAGAACCTGTTGCCGCTTTTGAAGCCAAAAGGGCATTGTGTAATTAACGTGCCCGATATGTGGTGGGAAAACAAGAGAATTACCATACATATTGCTCTTGTAGAAGAACTTCGGAAACGGGGTTATGAATTGCGCAATACCATTATTTGGGATAGAACGAATATCGTAAATCGGGTTGGTATTTTTGGTTGGCCGTCTAACTACATTACTATGGGAACTACATTCGAATATTTGCTGGATTTCTGGCGTCCGGCTCAGTAACAGTACTTACGTTTGAGACCTCACAGGTCTACCACAACACGATGCAGGAAGATTTTATCCAAAATCGATTGCATACGGGCATCTTCATGCGCTTTGAGACCTGTGAGGCCCGGGTGCGACTTTTCAAGTGTGCAAGTCCTGTCAGCAAGGATTATTCCTACAATCTGCGGCGTTGCTTGCGACACGGAAACTCATATGAAAATCTACACAAAAGAATCTCTCATACAAGCACTATGCCAGATCCGTGACATGGGGTGGATACCCAATGCCAGGGCAGGCAACGATGGTGGTATAGGGAATACATTGGAAGATTTGCTTGGTATTGAAGAAAACAACCTCCCAATCCCAAACGCATCTGAATGGGAATTAAAATGCCAAAAGCTGAATACCACTTCGTTGGTCACTTTATTTCACATGGAACCGTCTCCGCGAGCTCTCAAGTTTGTACCATCTATATTGTTGCCTAGATACGGATGGCCTCACCAAGAAGCGGGACGGAAGTACGACGCAACAGAAATGAGCTTTCGCCAAACTATTAGCGGAGTATCTCGGAGCGATCGGGGATTTATGGTCGTTGTTGATAGGAGTGAGCGCAAAGTGCTTGTATCCTTTGATGCTTCTGCTGTTGATTCGCGGCATTCGCAGTGGCTTCAAATGGTAGAAAGGCAGGCAGGATTAGGTGAGTTAGACCCTCAGCCATATTGGGGGTTCGCAGATTTAGAGCACAAGGCGGGCACTAAACTTTTGAATTGTTTCTTCGTACAAGCCGAAACCAAGAGAGAGAAAGGGCAGCTTTTCTTCCGGTATTCAAAGATTTTTATTTTGGAATCCTTTAATTTGGAAGGATTATTGCGTGGGTTGGAGCAGGGATTTGTGTTTATTGATTTTGACGCTCGTACCGGACACAATCATGGGACTAAATTTAGACTTCGCCGAAATAAATTCCCTGAACTGTATGAAAAAATTGTAGAAATCTGATGCCATAGCCGCTTCGCCCTCCGCTCAGGATGCAATACCCAATACCCAATACCCAATACCCAATATCCAACACCCCCCACCCATGAAACTCGCACGCTTCTCCACAGACGGACACATCTTCGAAGGCCATTTGCGCCCGGACGGCCTGCTGGAAACCGCTGGCGGGCGGCAGTTCGACCCCGAAACCGTGGTCTGGCTGCCCCCTGTCACGCCGACCAAAGTGATCGGGCTGGCGCTCAACTTCGCGGACCACGCCGCGGAACTGAACATGGAATCCCCCCCGGAACCCGCCCTGTTCTTCAAACCGCTCTCCTCGCTGATCGGCCACCGCGGCAAAGTGCTCGCGCCCCCTGGCGTCGAATACATGCACTACGAAGTCGAACTCGCGGTGGTGATCGGGCAGCGCTGCCGCCGCGTCAAAGCCGAACACGCCGAAAAGGTGATCGCAGGGTATACTATCGGCAACGACGTGACCGTGCGGGATTTCGTCTACGACTTCTACCGCCCGCCAGTGCGCGCCAAAGGCTACGACACCTTCGGCCCGGTCGGCCCGTATCTGGTCACCCCGGACGAAGTGCCCGACCCCGGCAACCTGGAGCTGCGCGCCTACGTCAACGGCGAGCTGCGCCAGACCGGCAACACCGCGCACCTGATCCGCCCGGTGCCCGAACTGATCGAATTCATCTCCATGATCATGACCCTGGAACCCGGCGACATGATCTGGACCGGCACCCCCAAAGGCATCTCCCACATCTACCCCGGCGACACCATGCGCCTGGAGATCGACGGCCTGGGGGAGCTGGAAAATTCAGTAATACTCGATGATTGAACCCTGAACCGATAATGACCGTACTTCACTTCATCAACAACCGCTTCGTTCCCCCGCTGGAGGGCGAAACCTTCGAGACCCTCAACCCGGCCACCAACCAGCCGATCACCGCGGTGGCTTCCGGCAGCGCGGCAGACGTGGACGCGGCTGTGGCCGCGGCGCGCAAAGCCTTCGACGAAGGCCCCTGGCCGCGCATGAAAGCGGAAGAACGTGCCGCAGCCCTGCGCCGCATCGGCGAACTGATCGAAAAACACGCCGACGAAATCGCAGACATCGAAATCATGGACTCCGGCGTGCCCGCCAGCCAGATCAAAAAAGGCGCCATCCCGCGCGCCGCGCAAAACTTCTACTTCTTCGCGGACATGGCCACCAAAATCACCGGCGAATCCTTCCCCAAAAACGGCCAGTTCATGAACTACACCATCCGCAAGCCGGTCGGGGTGGCCGGGCTGATCACCCCCTGGAACGTGCCCTTCATGCTGGAAACCTGGAAAGTGGCCCCCGCGCTGGCCGCGGGCAACACCTGCATCCTCAAACCCGCGGAATGGGCGCCGCTCTCCGCCAACAAACTGGCCGAAATCATCCAGGAAGCCGATCTGCCGCCCGGCGTGTTCAACCTGGTACACGGCATCGGCGAGCAGGCCGGGGCCGCGCTGGTCGCCCACCCTGGCGTGCAACTGATCTCGTTCACCGGCGAAACCAGCACCGGCAAGGAAATTCTGCGCAACGGCGCCAACACGCTCAAACGCTTCTCCATGGAACTGGGCGGCAAATCCCCCACCATCGTGTTCGAGGACGCGGACCTGGAGCGCGCCCTGGACGCTGCCATCTGGCAGGTGTACTCCCTCAACGGGGAGCGCTGCACCGCCGGGTCGCGGCTGCTGCTCCAGCAGTCGATTGCCAGCCAGTTTCTGGAACGCCTGGCCGAACGCGTCGAGCGCATCGTGGTCGGCGACCCGACCGACATGCGCACCGAGGTCGGGCCGCTGATCCACCCCGAACACTGGCAGCGGGTGAAAAGTTACATCGACGTGGCCCGGCAGGAGGGCGCCACCGTGCGCGTTGGCGGCGACCGTCCCCCGCACCTGCCCGAAGGCAACTACTTCCAGCCCACCCTGATCACCGGGGCGCACAACCGGATGCGCGTGGCGCAGGAGGAGATTTTCGGCCCGGTGCTGGTGGTGATCACCTTCAAAGATGAAACCGAAGCCCTGAAAATGGCGAACGACATCCGCTACGGGCTGGCCGCCTACGTCTGGACGCGTGACCTGACCCGCGGGCACCGCGTCGCGGAGGCCATCGAGTCCGGTATGGTGTGGATCAACTCGCAAAATGTCCGCGATCTGCGCACCCCGTTCGGGGGCGCCAAAGAGTCCGGCATCGGCCGCGAAGGCGGCCATTACAGTTTCGACTTTTACACCGAAATCACCACCATTCACGTCGCCCTCGGGCAACACCGCATCCCGAAACTGGGCGCGCAAGTGTGAACCGCGGATCACACAGATGACCCTGATATCGATTCTCGTAAGGAGCACCTATGCCAGCACGCACAGGACAGCAGGTTCTCGATAAACTTCGTGAAGACAGCCCCGAAATCTGGTATCGCGGGGAGCGCGTAAAGGACGTCACCACGCATCCGGCCTTCAAAAACGGCGTTCACAGCCTGGCCGAACTGTACGACCTGCAATGGCAGCAGCCGGATGTGATGCTGTTCGACTCGCCCACCAGCGGCGAAAAAGTGGGGCGTTCTTTCATGATCCCGCGCAGCCGCGAGGAACTGGCCAGCATCAGCCGCATGATGAAGGTCTGGGCGGATTACCACCACGGGTTCATGGGCCGCGCGCCCGACTACCTCAACCGCGCCCTGAGCGGTTACGCGGGCGGCGCGGACTTCCTGGCCGTGCAAGACCCGCGCTTCTCGCAGCACGTGCGGGATTACCACGAACACCTGCGCGAAAACGACCTCTGCTTGACCCACACCCTGATCACCCCCCAGGCCAACCGCGCCAAAGGAACCGCGGACCAGGCCGACCCCTACCTGGCAGCGCGCGTCAAAGAGGAGACCGACGCCGGGCTGGTCATCCGCGGCGCGCGGATGCTGGCGACACTGCCGATGGCCGACGAGATCATGGTCTTCCCCTCCACCCTGCTGCGCAACCGCCCCGAAGACGCGCCCTACGCCTTCGGCCTCTCCATCCCGACCAACACGCCCGGCCTGAAGTTCATCTGCCGCGAAAGCCTGGATTACGGGCGTTCCCATTACGACCACCCGCTCGGCTCGCGCTTCGAGGAGATGGACGCGGTGGTGGTGTTCGACGACGTGTTCGTGCCCTGGGAGCGCGTCTTCCTGTATCGCGACGTGGACACCTGCAACCGGGCCTACGCGGCCACCGGCGCCATCGTCAACATGGCGCACCAGGTGGTGGTCAAGAACATCGCCAAAACCGAATTTCTGCTCGGCCTGGCGCACCTGATGACCCAAACCATCGGCATCGAGGTCTTCCAGCACGTGCAGGAGAAACTGGCCGCCATCTGGGTCAACCTGGAAACCATGAAAGCCTTCCTGCGCACCGCGGAAGCCGACGCCCAACCGGACGAGTACGGCGTGATGCGCCCCGCCTGGGACCCGCTGGACGCAGCCCGCAACCTGTACCCCCACCTGTACCCCCGCATGGTCGAGATGATCCAGCAGTTGGGCGCCAGCGGGCTGGTGGCCGCGCCCACCGAAGCCGACGTCAACGGCCCGATGCGCGAGGAGATCAAACGCTTCTACCAGGCGGCCCGCGCCGAAGCCCACGAACGTATCCCCATCTTCCGCCTGGCCTGGGACGCGGTGCTGTCTGCCTTTGCCACCCGGCAGGTGCTGTACGAACGCTACTTCTTCGGCGACCCGGTGCGCATGGCCGGCGCGCTGGTACGCTCCCACGACTTCACCCCCTACGCGGACAAGGTGCGCGAGTTCCTCGCCCGCGCTCGCGAAGAAGCACAAAACACATGAAAGTCGATCCCCGCCAATACCGCCAGACCATCGGCCTGTTCGCCACCGGCGTGACGGTCGTCGCCACCGAAGTGGAGGGCGAGATTCACGCCATGACCGCTAACGCCATCACCTCGGTCTCGCTGGAGCCGGTGTTGTTGCTGGTGTGCGTTGGCAAAAAGGCGCGTATGGCGGCGTACCTGGCCGAAACCCGGCTTTTTTCGATCAACATTTTGCGCCGGGAACAGCAGTCGCTCTCCAACTACTTCGCCGGAAGCTGGAAAGAAGAGACCCCGCCGCCGTTCCGTTTCGTGCATTGGGAGGGCGGGCCGCGGCTGGAGGGCGCGCTGGCCGCGCTCGGCTGCCGCCGCGCCCAAATCCTGGACGGCGGCGACCACTGGATCGTGATCGGCGAGGTGATCGCCCTCCACCGGGGCATCGAACCCCACCAGCCGCTGCTCTTCTACAAAGGCCGCTACGCCCAACTCGACCCCGCGCCCCAGCCCCGCGCCCCCGACCTGGGCTTCAACGAAGAGCCGGTGTTGGTGTTTTACGATCCATGGGAGTGACCCGCGGTTGCATACCCAATATCCAATTACCCAATTACCCAATCCCC
>JALUWE010000064.1 GCA_027019845.1 Anaerolineales bacterium
CACCGCGCCCAGCGGCACACCACCCCCCATCGACTTCGCCAACGTACACAGATCGGGCTGCAAACCGTGATGCTCCAGCGCGAATATCCTGCCGGTGCGCCCGAAACCGGTCTGCACCTCGTCGATGACCAGCAGCGCGCCGCGCTCCCGGCAAAGTTGCTGCGCGCCCAGCAAAAACGCCGCGCTGCCGGGGTGAACGCCCCCCTCGCCCTGCACCACCTCCAGCAGCACCGCGGCGGTGTTCTCGTCCACGGCCTGCTCCAGCCGCGGCAGGTTGTTGTAGGGCACGTGCGTGAACCCGGGCACCAACGGTTGGAACGGCTGGCGGTATTTCTTGTTCCAGGTGGCGGACAGCGCGCCCAGCGTGCGGCCATGAAAACCGCGCATCGCGGCCACGATTCCGCTGCGGCCAGTGGCGTAGCGGGCAAACTTGATGGCCGCCTCCACCGCCTCGGTGCCGGAGTTGCACAGAAAAACGCGCTCCATGCCCGGCGGCGCCAGCGCCACCAGCCGCTCCAGCAACCGCGCACGGCGGTCGTTGTAAAAGCTCTCCGGGCAGGAGATCAGCGTGCGCGCCTGCTCTGCGATAGCCGCGGCCACCGCGGGGTGGGCGTGTCCCAGGTTGGCCGCGCCCTGCGCGCCCACGCAGTCGATGTAGGCCTGCCCCTGCTCGTCGAACAGCAGCGCGCCCTCCCCGCGTACGATGGTCAGCCCGCGTTTGGCGTACACGCCGGAAGTGTACCGCGCTTCGATTTCCTGGATGGATGATAGGGTTTGTGGAGTCATGTTTTTTTTTCAGGTGATTGCGCTGTTGAGATATAATGTAAGGCATCCAATGCTTTTGTCCGGGTTCTGATGCTCGCGGAAGAGAAAATACACCTGATACATCAAATTGCAAGGAAGAACGCGACGGACCGCGAGGGTCGCTTTATTCTTTGGTCTCGTCATGCGATTATTGAACTGGTATCAGAAGGTTGGCAGCGGTTACCCATAGAAATCGGACTGCAACAGTGCGAAATTGTTGAAGATTATCCGGCGCTGCACCGACCCCTACCCGATTGTCTCGTTTTAGGATGGTTGCACAAGGACGAGCCATTTCATGCGGTCGTTGCCATTGATCAGGAACGAGAAAGATTGTTGATTGTAACCGTTTATCGTCCATCTTTGGAGGAATGGAAAAATGACTGGAAACACAGGTGTTGACCATTGTGCGTTATGCGGGGGGAGGTTGACTTCGGGCAAGGCAACTATTCCGTTTCTGTTCGGTGACAGCGTGGTAGTGATCAAAGCCGTTCCGGCGGAGATTTGCCAGAGTTGTCACGAACCGTTCATGATTGGCTCGGTGACGGATAAGATCACCGCGCTGCTTGAGCAGGTTCGTAAAATGGGAATGGAAGTGCTCATTTTGACGTATTCGGACTATCCGGGGGTGTTGGAAGCGGTGGGAAGCAATTAAAGTGATTGCAGGGCTGACTTTGCCCGCTCTAACTGAACGCGCACTGCCTCGGGCGCGGTGCCACCCTCGGACCGGTAGCGCGCCAGGTTGCTCTCCAGGTCGAACACCCGGTAGAGATCGGCCTCGAAGGCCGGGTGAACGCGGCGGTACCCGGGCAGGGGCAGCTGCGCGAGGGTGGTGCCCTGTTCGCGGGCCAGCCGCACCGCCTGCCCGACCAGATGGTGTGCCTCACGGAAAGGTACACCTTTTTCGACCAGGTAATCGGCTAGGCCGGTGGCAAATTGCGCCGGATCGATGGCTGCGCGCATCCGTTCGGGCCGCAGGGTGAGGGTGTGCAGGGCACGGGCCAGCACCGGCAGCAGGGCCAGCAGCGTATCCGCGGCCCGGAACACCGGCAGTTTGTCCTCTTGCAAATCCTTGTCGTAGGCCGAGGGCAGGCCTTTGAGGCTGGCCAGCAGTCCGGTCAGGTGGCCGATCAGGGCGCCGGCTTTGCCGCGCGCCAGCTCGAACACGTCGGGGTTCTTCTTTTGCGGCATCAGGCTGGAGCCGGTGGCGTAGGCGTCGGCCAGCTCGAGGAAGCCGAATTCACTGCTGGAGAACAGGATCACGTTTTCGGCCAGTTTGCTGAGGTGGACGCCCAGCAGGCTGGCGAAGAAGAGGAATTCCGCCGCGAAGTCGCGGTCCGAGACCGCGTCGAGGCTGTTGGGTGCGGGGAGGCGGAAGCCCAGCCGCTGGGCCAGGGCTGCCCGGTCGATGGGGAAGGGGGTTCCGGCCAGCGCGCCGCAGCCCAGGGGCAAGACCGCGGTGCGTTGGCGCACCCCGTGCAGGCGTTGGCGGTCGCGCTGGAGGGGCCAGAAGTGGGACAGCCACCAGTGCGAGAGCAGCACGGGTTGGGCGCGTTGCAGGTGCGTGTAGCCAGGCAGGGGGTGGCCGAAGTCGGTTTCGGCGCGCGCCAGCAGCGCGGTTTGCAGTTCGATGATGGCGGTTTCGATTTTCGCGCTGTGATCCAGCAGCCACAGCCGGAAATCGGTAGCCACCTGGTCGTTGCGGCTGCGCCCGGTGTGCAGTTTCCCGGCCAGCGGCCCGATGATCTCGCCCAGCCTGCGCTCGACCGCGGTGTGGATGTCCTCGTCGGAGGGGGCGAAGGTAAACGTTCCGGCCTGGAATTCGGCCCGAATCTGCTCCAGCCCGGCGGCGATGCGCTCGCCCTCTGGCCGCGTCAGCACGCCCGCCTCGACCAGCGCGGCGGCCCAGGCCAGCGAGCCGCGCACGTCCTGGTCGGCCAGGCGTCGATCAAAAGGCAGGGAGGCGTTGAGGGCGAACGCGTCGGGGTCGCTTTTCCCGTCGAAGCGTCCGCCCCACAGCGTGTGGGAGGGCATGGGGGCGATTGGGTATCTAATCCCGTTTGAAGCGCGAGTAGTCCGGTTCCGGCATGTCCAACCCGGAGATCGGCAGGCCGACCAGCGCGCTGACTTTGAGGGGCAGCCCGAACAGGTGGATGAATCCCTCGGCGTCGGACTGGTCGTACACGTCGTCCTGGCCGAAGGTGGCGAAGTCTTCGCGGTACAGGCTGAAGGGGGAGCGACGCCCGGCGGGGATCAGGTTGCCTTTGTAGAGTTTGAGGCGCACCTGCCCGGTGACCGGCCCCTGGGTGGCGTCGAAGAAGGCGTCCAGGGCTTCCCGCAGGGGGGTGAACCACAGGCCGTTGTAGACCAATTGCGCGTATTTGAGGGCGATCTGGTCTTTGTATTGCAGGGTGGCCTTGTCCAGGCAGATGGATTCGAGTTCGCGGTGCGCGGCCAGCAGGATGGTGCCGCCGGGGGTTTCGTACACCCCGCGCGATTTCATGCCCACCAGCCGGTTTTCGACCAGATCGATGCGGCCGATGGCGTGTTTTCCGCCGATGCGGTTGAGGGTGGCAATCAGGGTGGCCGGGGAGAGGCGCTCGCCGTTCACCGCCACGGGCACACCGGACTCGAATTCGATTTCCACGTATTCGGCCGCGTCGGGGGCTTGTTCGGGCGAGCGGGTGAGGGTGTACACGCCAGGGTCGGGTTCCTGCCAGGGGTCTTCCAGCTCGCCGCCTTCGTGGGACATGTGCCACAGGTTGCGGTCGCGGCTGTAGATGCTGCGTTCGCTGGAGCTTACCGGCACGTTGTGGCTGCGGGCGTAGGCCAGGGCGTCCTCCCGCGAGCGGATGTCCCACTCACGCCAGGGCGCGATCACTTTCAGCCGCGGGTCGAGGGCCGCGAAGGTGAGTTCGAAGCGCACCTGGTCGTTCCCCTTGCCGGTGCAGCCGTGCGCCAGCGCGTCCGCGCCTTCCTGGTGGGCGACATCGACCATGTGCCGGGCGATCAGCGGGCGGGCAACCGAGGTGCCGAGCAGGTATTTGCGTTCGTACACCGCGCCGGCCCGCAACAGGCGGAACAGGTAGTCGCGGGCGAATTCCTCGCGCAGGTCGGCCACGATCAGTTTGCTGGCGCCGCTTTTCAGGGCTTTTTCTTCCAGCCCTTCGAGTTCTTCTTCCTGGCCGAGGTCGGCGGTGAAGCAGATCACCTCGCAGCCGTAGTTTTCGACCAGCCAGGGGACGATTACGGATGTATCCAGCCCACCGGAGTAGGCCAGAACGACTTTTTGGATGGGGGTCATGGCTAGTTGGTTGGGTGGTTGTTTGGTTGA
This sequence comes from Anaerolineales bacterium, assembly GCA_027019845.1. Classification (GTDB taxonomy): domain Bacteria; phylum Chloroflexota; class Anaerolineae; order Anaerolineales; family JABWBV01; genus JALUWE01. The sequence goes on from JALUWE010000064.1 coordinate 4,136, forward strand.
AAGGTCGAACGTTGAAACGTTACCCCTTACTCCTTACTTCTTACTCCTTACTCCGTACTCCTTACTCCGTCCCCCCCACATGCGTCCCCGCGCCGTCCAGGGCTT
>JALUWE010000065.1 GCA_027019845.1 Anaerolineales bacterium
GAGCGGAGGGCGGGCGAAGCCCGCTCGTAGTCGAAGGATGGGTATTGGGTATTGCATCCTGAGCGGAGGGTGGACGCAGGCCGCTCGTAGTCGAAGGATGGGTATTGGGTATTGCATCCTGAGCGGAGGGCGGGCGAAGCCCGCTCGTAGTCGAAGGATGGGTAATTGGGTATTGCATCCTGAGCGGAGGGCGGGCGAAGCCCGCTCGTAGTCGAAGGATGGGTAATTGGGTATTGCATCCTGAGCGGAGGGCGGGCGAAGCCCGCTCGTAGTCGAAGGATGCCAATTGGGAATGATTGTACCCGTGTACCTGCCTCCCTGTCTACCTGTTTACCCTGTCTACTCTGTTTACTTCTTTGCTTGCAGGGTCCAGTATTCCCGACTCATTCACCTGCCCCCTCCGGCACGAACACTTCGGCGGGCAGGTCTTGCACCCGGTAGATGCGGATGTATTCGATCCCGTTCAGCCAGATGGTTTTTTCGGGGATGGCCTGTTGGATGTCGCGCAGCAGTTTGGCGGGCATGTTTCTGCGTTGTTGGTGCGCGTAGTACAGCACCAGGTAATCGGCGCGTTGCAGCCGCGATACCAGGCTGGGACTCCACGTCTCGGTGGGCGGGATCAGCATGGTTTGGCCGGGGAAAAAGTACGAAAACGGGCCGATGCCATACCAGGAGAGCACTTTGAGCTTTTGTGCCTCTGGTTTTTCGCTCAGGTATTGGGCCGCCTGTTCGATCACTTCGCCGTAGCCGCGGGGCTGGAATTCCGGCGCCCAGTTCATGCGCGCCATGATCGGGTTTTGGTAGTTGAAGTAGTAGGGGTAAAAACGCGCCGCGCTGAGGATGTGAACCCCCAGCAGGCCGAGCGTGACCAAACTGTACAGCACCAGCGCGCTTCGCCTGCCGCGGGCTTGTAGCCGGTGGAACACCAGCAGCGCGGCCGCGCCCACGGCAACGTCCACACTCGCGTAGGTGAACGCGATGTAGTGCGCGGACTTTCGACCACCGGCCAGCCCCATGACCAGGAGAAACACCGCCCCGAACGCGAAGAAGACCGCCAGTGTGCGTTTCAGCGCGGCCTGCTCGCGGGCAGCTCTGGAGAACAAAGCGGCCGGCACCAGCACCAACCCCGCCCATACCGCGGGCGTCGAACGCCACAGGAACGAAAGCAGGTAAGTGCGTATCCCGTTCGAGCTGGGCGTGATGGCGGGGCCGGTGGTAACTTGCAGGGCCTTCAGGTTGTTGCCGGTCACGGCATAACTGAGCGCGTTGCCGTACACCTGGGACAACATCTTGCCGGGCGCCACCCACATCCCCGGCCAGACCACCACGAAGGTGAGGCTGAACACCGCCAGCCAGAGCAGGTAGTCGCCAGCCCAACGCCGCCACCGCTCCGCGCACCGCAGGCTGCGCAGCCCGTCAGCCTCCCGGAAAAATGCCCCCCAAAAGAGCACCACCGCGGCAAACGCCAGCACGATGGTGGCCGACGATTTGGTCAGCACCGCCAGCGCGGCCGCCACCGCGGAAACCGGCAGCCAAAACCGCCCGCCTTTCTTTTCGAGCACCACCAGCAAAGCGAAAATCGACACCACCAGCAGCAGGCTCATCATCCCCTCGTGCGCCAGGATGCGGGAGTGGCCGAGCAACAACGGGTCGAACGCCAGCAGCGCGAGCAAAACCAGCGCGGCCCAACCCCCAAACAGGCGTCTGGCCAGGTGGAAGACCGCCAACCCCAGCAGGCTGTTGGCGATCACGATGATCAGCCGCGCGGTTTCGAGAATCTCCAGCGGGTGGTGGCCGTATTCCGCCAGAAAGTCCGCGAATTTCCACTCTTTGATGAAGTACCCCTGCCCCTGGCCGCGGTATTCCGGGAACTCGATCCAGGTCGCCAGCGCGCCGGCCCACATGGTGGTAACTGCCGGATGGTAGGCGGTGAAGGTGTTCTCGAACTCGCGTTGGGCCAGCGCGTAATAGAAATTCCCGGCACGCATCACCCAGGTGGCCTCGTCCACCGTGACGAACCGGTCCAGCGCGGGCAGCCGGGGGACCAGCAGCCCGGCGAGCACCAGCGCGTACAGCACCCAGGTTCGCGCCCTAAGCCGGAGGGAGGGCAGGGCAAACGTCTCGAGAGGGAAGGCGGCCCGTCTCATGGCATGAGGTTGGCGCGTGTGTTCTTGAAAACGCGCAGGTAATCGGCAGGTTCGCACAGCGACAGGGGCGGGGTGGGCGGCAGCTCCTCGAACCCCCCAGCGGTTTCGATGGCCTCCTGCACCCACCCATCGTACGATTTTGCCAGGATCAAAGCGTAGTCGCTCTCCAACAGCCACTTGCGCCCCAGGGATTCGTTCCAAAGGCCGTATCGCGCCAGCGCGTCGTCGTCCTCACTGATGCGGAAGCTGTAGGCCAGGTTGATCTGCGGGGGGAAGAGCTGCGGAGATTCCAGATACAGCAGCGGCACCGCGGACAGGCTGCCCTGCCAGAAAATTTTCGATCCGGGCGGGATGGTTTCGGCCAGATAGCCCCCAACGCGCTGGTAGGTTTCGATCACCCGGCCTGCGGGACAATCGTAGGTCTGGTAGCTGCCTCCCAGCACGAGGCTGGGGGAAAACACCAGGCCGAACAACATGGCCGCGGCAAACAACGCGTTGGCAAACTGCGGCGCGGCCTGCTTTTTCAGGCGGGCGTAGAGGCGGCAGCCCGCAAAGGCCAACAAAACGATCAGCACCCCCATCAGGAACCCTGCCGCGGCAGGCAGGGCACGCAACAAAAAATCATACGAGTACCCGAAACGATTGGAGAGCAGCCCCCAAAGCGCCACTGTGCCGGGCTGAAACCGGAGAGCGCGCACGCGCGGCACCGGCACTGCCAGCAGCGGCCTCCCGATTTTACTGTACACCCCGTAGCCGATACCACCCAGAATCAACGGCAAAGCGACCACCAACAGCACGCTCTGCCACCTGCTGATTTGTGGATTGGGCCGCGACAGGTAGCCCGCCACCACGATCACCCCCAGCATCTGGAAAAAGGACAGATAAACCGGGAAACAAAACACGCAATAATTCCTGCCCAATGCCGCCGCGGCGTGCGCCAGGAACAACACCACGAAAAGGACGGATAAAAAAACGATCTCCTTGAACCGCTCGTCTCTCTGCCGCCAATAATTTTGCCAGCCCAACCCCCAAGCCAACGCAAACCCCACCATCGCGATGAAATGCACACCCAGGCCGTTGAAAAAGCTGATCAACCGGTTCTCCAACGAGACTTCCGGGTTCCAGACCGGCGTGGTCTTGGGCGGCGCCCAGGCCGCCAGCAGCCCTTGGACAAAATCCGGCAGCCGGTGGTACCATATTTTCAGGATTCCGGGCCAGAACAAAGCGTGCCCCGCTCCCACCACCAGCGCGGCGGTCAGCAGCGCCCCAAGCCCCCGGCGGGCACCGTGTGTCCACCAAACGTACACCAGCAGCAGCGGCAGCACCGGCGACAGGTTGATGCGCGTCAACAGCAGCACCCCGGCCAGCGCGACGCCAACGTTCACCTGCCAGGCTTTCCGCTCCCGCCCCAGCGCGAAGAACAGAATCCAGGCCACGAAAGCCGCCACCAGCGATTGCGAGGAAGCCACGCTGTACATTTTGATCAGCCCCGGGTTGAGGGCGAACACCCAAACGCTCCCCGCGGCCCACCACTCGCCTGCCATCCGGCGCACCACCGCCCACACACCGGCCAGAAACAGCACCCCCAACGCGATGGCGAACAGCCTGCCGGTCAGGATACCCGGCCCCAACCATTTCTGCACCACCCCCGGAATGATGAAAGCCAACGGCATGTGATTGGTCCACGGACCGTAGTCCTGAAACGGGACGTAGACGCGATTGGCAAACAACAAACCTTTCAGCAGGTACGCGCCTTCGTCCAGGATCGACTTCTGCTGGTTGGCGTAAAACCAGGCCTGCGCGGCAAAGACCAGCCCGCCGAGCAGAGCAACCCCCCGCGCCGTGCGCGCGTTGCGAAGTCCTTTCATCGTGCTGAACATAAGCTATTCCTCTCCGTCACAGCCACGCAGGTCCAGCAATTTGCGGAAGCGTACACGGATTTGTCCGACTTGTCTAATTTGTCTAATTTTTGGACTTTAGACAACAAGGGTCGTGCCCTGACCCTTGCGGGGCAGGCTGAGCACCTTGACAAATCAATAAGCGAGCCGATTTTTGGCTTCAGGAAGCGGGTGAAGCGCTTTTTTTG